>NZ_CP073011.1:4200000-4500000 GCF_018075365.1 Virgibacillus pantothenticus | reverse complement strand
AGATTCCAACATCAGATTAGATTTAAGCCAATTATTGGTCAGTTGTTGGAAAGGATACTTTAAAAAAACGCTATCTTTACTAATATCTGAGGCTGTCGTTCCTGTCACTTTTTACTGGTTGCAGTTACATGTTGAGAAGAACAGCATTCTTTACAGTAGGGCTATCAAAAAATAGACTGTCACATCTTTTTAAAGCAGAAACAGATACCTCATTGAAAAGTTTTTTATGATTACACCAATTAAAAAAAGCCTATTCGTACTTAATTAGAGCATAGAGATGAACTACTTCAGCGATGAAAAAAGCGGGGGGCGACAAGCCCCTCCCAAGTAATCGCCTGAAGAATAGTTTGGATACGTGAATCATAATTTGGTGAACAGCTTAAATCTCTGTGCTCATTGCTTGTAGTAATTGTTTTACAAATATCCCATCAAAAGGAGGGTGGATGGGTAACTACTGTTTTAAATGCAGTATTTTAGTAGCGAGAAAAACCCTTCGTGCATGAAATTGGTTTGTATGTTTGGCTAGGCGCGGTATTTTGGACGATTATTATGGTACACAAGATAGATGCTGTTGTTAACAGACTAAGGAAATAACATGACGTACGACTTAGGATGTATTTATCCCGCATATAAGGCGCTGTAAGACTCTGCTTCAAGAACTAGAGAATCCATACTGCAACAAGTCTAAGTGAGAGGTAACAAAAGCTAAATGCACGATTCGTTTAGAGGCCTTTATAACATTACGGTTCTCCCAATCAGTGGGAGGTGAAAGAAAACCCTCACTGATTAAAGATTTACTTTATCACTTACTTGCTATCATTGAATTATTGGCAAAGTCTAGCATGAAGAAGTGAAAGTAGTCTGGGCATAACAAAAAGCTTGCAGAGCATTTCTCTACAAGCTGAGGAAAAGTGTTTCTTTTTCGCTTTACATTTAAAAAAACGAAGTCAATCATTTCAAGGGTTCATAGAAATGAACAGCTTAAAGGAGGGGGAACGGGAACGGTAATCCAAGCTTTGTTCACCAAACTAGCTGTGTATGCTTTCGCCCTAAACTTTTGAGACTATGGGCAATGAAAAATTGCGCGGCATAATACGTAACCATAACGAATACATGCTCATAATTAACGGGCGAAACAAACATATTCCATGCCAAAATAGAGTCGGAAATGACAAATAAGATACTGCCAATACTGGCAAATATATTTCCGGTCATGATTGCAAACCATGCCATACTTGCAATTGCAGCAATATAAATAATAACCGGTATTACAAGGTAAGTATCTTCTGAATTAGAAATTGCTTGAACTAATTCATTGCCCATTATCCAAGCGTAAATCCCAATGGGGATGATACTTGCTACACGATATTTGGAAAATTTCCATTGGGAAACAAAACCAGTTAAATAGAATAAATGGCCAATTAAAAAAGCGGAGAGGCCAACAACGAACCATTGTATCGTCCCATCACCAATAGAGCAGAAGAACAGACCAATTAGAATGAGCCAATGTACAATTGTTTTTTGTTTTGGTGTTTGGTAAAAAGCATAAATGATAATGAGTGCCATTGGAATTAATTTAAAGAATAGTTTAAAAGCGAGAGGCTCCTGAGGAATAATAAAAATATACAGAATACTCAAGACTAAAATAAGTACAGGTAAACGGTTCGCTTGCAAGCGATCACCTTCTTCCTTAAATAATTTTAGTGGGATAGAATAAAATAGGTGAAAAGAACACTTCCTAATTCGGAATCAGTTGCAAATATATTTCCTTTTTAAAATAAGTTTAAACAACATCTCCATTTTTTCTCTTTGTATTTGTTCTAAGATAAGAAACTATAAAATGAGGTGCTTGGGGGATAACGAAATAACCGAATAGCGACGTCCGGCGTATGAGCCTAGCAACGATGCGACTTTAGAAATGCGCCCTACGATAAGTCATCATCGGTTCGCCTCTAAGAGGAAGGCCGACTAAAAACGGGCTTGCCGCTCAGGCGTCGGCATACCCCTGTTTTTAGTGGCATGATTCCTAAATCTTTAGTTGATTCGTTCCATTCGCTACGTTGCTAAACGGGCGCCCCGCGCCTTTGTTCTTGTATATATCGTACAATACATTTAATATTGAGCCAATAAATGGGAAAGCATAAAAAGCATAATGCAGTGAACAGTGGTAATAAACGCGTTTATGATGTAGCATCGCTACTATATTTACACTATAGGAAAGTATAAGATTTTTTTGGTTTATAGTATAAGAAAAACAAAGGCTTCCGCCATGAGACTTGGCGACAAGCCAAGTTTTTCTAAAAAGATAAGAAAGTCCCCTCCATGCTTCAAAGCGAATCCAGAAGGAAGTGCTAAGGATTAACTGCAAGTCAAATGCCTAGTTTGTTTATCTAACACAGTAGGGGACAATGAGAAAGGAACTTGCTGATTGGAGATTCGTATAGTAGGCTAAATTATAACAGTGAAACACATCCGTAGCGATTGTTCCTCAGCTATACGTAGTTCCACTTGAAGAAAAACATTTATCCCTTATATAAGATGCTGTAAGATTCCCATTTGAGGAGTTGGAGAATCTATACTGCAACAAAGTCTAAGTGGGAGATAACAACACTTAAATATCCGATTCGTTCCTCTAACAATCAGTGGGGGAGGAATGAAAACCCCCACTGATTGAAGAATCACTTTATAACAGGTATGCTAACGAAATTTTCTAACGACGATAGCTTGGGTTGTTTTCGTATGCTTACAATTTTCAAATGCTTCTCCATCTACCAAACCTAATGTAATTGCAGCTTCGAGTTTTTCGGTATCTGGTCGTTTTTCAATAATAATAAAATCAGATAGTTGCATGTCCTCCAATTGACGTATAGTACTATCCTGTTCATATTGTGTAGAGGTACGAATTTGTCGTTGTGCACAGAAATCCCCTCGTGCTATCTCACCTTTTTGATTTTCCCCAACGGTTGCATCTAAGGCATGATGAAATTTTTTCTTTAATTGTTTCATTTCTTGCTCTATTTCCTTTTTTTCCTGCTGCAACACATCATATCGCCTTAGTTCTTCTTCCGTAATTCCAATTGTATTTTCCATATGAATAACTCCCCATCAATGTTTGTTAGTTAATATCTATGAGCCAATTTGAAACTTTATGTCTTTGCTTGTATAAACTGCAACAGGTACTTGAAAATGGCGGAAAATTAATATATAATCTATCTAAACCGGTTTAGTAAACCGGTTTAGATAAGGGAAGAGGAACTTTATGAAAAAAATAACCATTACAGATGTAGCAGCACGCGCGGGAGTTTCTAAAAGCACTGTATCGCAATTTTTGAATAAACGTTTTGATTACATGAGTAAAGAAACGAAAGAACGGGTGGAAGTTGCTATTAATGAATTGGAATATCAGCCTAATATTATTGCCAGGAGCCTAAAGCAGAGGACTACTAGGACAATTGGCGTGATCGTTGCAAATATCTTGCATGATTTCTCAACAAGGGTTATTCGAGCAATTGAAGATTACTGCCATGAGGAAGATTACCATGTAATTGTTTGTAATGCCGACGATGACCCGGTTAAGGAAAAGCGGTATATTGATATGCTTCGGGCTAAGCAAGTTGATGGGATTATTGCATTTCCCACTAGCAAAAACACCGCTTTATATCAGGACTTAATAACAGAGCATTACCCGTTTGTATTTATGGATCGACTCGTTCCGGGAATTGAGACAGATACAGTTTTACTAAATAATCATGAGGCCGCTCAATTAGCTGTGGATCAATTGGTAGCTAATGGATACCGGAAAATTGCTATGCTTGCACCGCCTCTGTATGACCCAATAACCCCCCGCGTCGAGCGAATAGAAGGATATAAAGCTAGCCTTGAAACGCATGATATTTGCCTAAATTCTTCATATGTCATAAGCGCAAGGCTAGAAGAGATGGAAGAACAGATTGAAAAGCTGCTTTCTTTATCTGACCCTCCGGAAGCTATACTTGCTCTAAACGATCGCGTCATGATTCAACTATTACAGTATGTAAAAGATAAGCAAATTCGGATATCAGATGACGTAGCTGTTATAGGTATCGATGATGTGACGTTTGCGTCGCTTTACACACCCGCACTAACAACGATTGCTCAGCCGGCATTTGAAATGGGGAAAAAAGCTGCACAGTTGCTGTTCAACCAATTTCACAATGAAGCAAGCCAAGGAAATAGGCGTGTGTATCGTTTCTCCCCTCAAATAATTATCAGAGAATCTTGTAAACGGAAGGAGAATGGAGCATTACAATGAGAGAGACACTAGATACGATAGCCTTGGAGGTAACCAAGGTAATCCAAGCAATCGACCCAGAGGAGACGGTCGAACTAGCAAAACAATTGAAACGAGCAAATTCCATTTTTGTAGCAGGAACTGGACGATCAGGCTTAATTGGGAAAGCCTTTGCAATCCGAATGATGCATAGTGGTTATTCTGTCTATGTTGTTGGCGAAACGATCACACCTAGTATGGAAGCTGATGACTTATTGTTAATTATATCAGGTTCTGGAAATACGGGCACATTAGCTTATTTTGCAGAAAAAGCAGCTGCAATTGGCGCGTCAATAGCTTTAGTAACGACAAATAAGCAATCGATAATTGCTCAGTATAGTGATTGGATCGTAGAAATTCCCGCTGCAACTAAAAAGCGATTGTCAAAAGAGCCAGCAACTATTCAACCATTGGGAAGTCAATTTGATCAATCAGCTCATTTAGTATTGGATGCTGTCATCGCCCATATTCTTGAGCAAGAGCAGATGCAGAAGTCGAACGAGGTTTTAAAAACAAAACATGCAAATTTAGAATGAAGAATGGAGTGTCGAAACAATGAAACCGATAGATGTTATTAAAGAAACTAAAGTAGTTGCTGTTATCAGAAAAGCTGATGAAAAAAATATTGTACCAATATTAAAGGCGCTATCTGCAGGTGGTGTAAAAGCGGTTGAAATTACTGCCGAAACACCAAATGTTGCTCATATTATTTCTACCGCAAAGGAAGCTATGAAAGAGGAGAGCTGTATTGGTGCAGGTACGGTGCTTGATCCGGAAACCGCTAGAACAGTCATGCTGGCGGGAGCTGATTTTATCGTTTCGCCTTCATTAAATACAGACACGCTCAAGCTCACCAATCGCTACGGGATGCTACATATTCCGGGAGTGTTAACACCAACTGAAATAGTAACTGCTTATGAACATGGAGCAAGTATGGTGAAAATTTTTCCAGCGGCAACAGTCGGGCCTAGTTATATCAAAAATATTTTAGGACCGTTACCACATGTTGAAGCAATGGTTACGGGAGGAATTACATTAGACAATATGAATGATTATTTACAGCATGGGGCAAAAGCAGTAGGAATCGGCAGTAATTTGGTAAACGCCGCTGCTTTAAAGACGGAAGAAGATTATCAGCGATTACAAGAGGAAGCAATTAAATATATAAAAAGAGCAACTGAATAAATTCGTTGCTCTAGAGGGGAGGTTTTAATTGTGAAGATTTATCGATTGATCACCCTGATGTTTATTATGGTAGCGTTTTCTTTTTTGGCGGCATGTACAAAAGATGTTGGATCTATTGAAAGCAGTAAATTAAAAATTATTGCTGCTCACAATCAAACATCCCCAGATACTCCTTATCAAACTGGAATGTTGAAATTTAAAGAAGTTATTGAAGAAAAATCTAATGGAAGTATGGAAGTGGAAGTACATGCTGGAACAATTGGAACTGAAGAAGCAGAGCTAGTTGAGAAATTACAGCTTGGTGCTGCAGATGTAGTACTTGTATCTCCAGGTTTTATGACGCAAACAGGAATTCGGGAAGTAGACTTGTTTTCTGTTCCGTACTTATTTAGAAGCTATGAGCATTGGCTTCAGGTAGTTGATGGTGACGTAGGAAAAGAGATGGCTCAAATTATAAATGACAAATCAAACAATTCTTTTAAACTATTAGGCTATTGGACAGCGGGAGTGAGGCATTTTTATGGAAAAAAACCATTGGAATCCATGGATGATTTACAAGGTATGTCTTTACGAACCCAAACATCAGGTGTGATTGGAGATTTCTGGGAGGCTACAGGTGCTATTCCATCATCTATTTCATGGGGGGAACTTTACCAAGGATTACAACAAGGTGTTGTGGATTCTTCTGAGAACGCTTACCCGTTTTTTGTTCAGCAATCACATCACACAACAGAAAACGGAAAATTTATTACAGAGACAGCGCATGATTATACAACTCGTTTTCTTTTAATTAATGGGGAAAAATTTGCTATGTACTCAAAAGAACAGCAGGACATTATTATGAAGGCAGCTAAAGCTTCAGTTACAGCGGAGAGAGAGGCAACAAACAGGCAAGATAGAGAATATAAGGAAAAGGCAATGAGTGAAGGGGCATTGGTGAATGAAATTAATCGAGAGCCTTTGATTAATTTAGCAAAGCCGATACAGGATGCCTTTGCAGAAGAAATAGGGGCACAAGAAATGTTGCAAGACATAAGAGATTTAGAAAACAAATGATAGGGGGGGATATCATTGAAAAAAAGCATACGATTGCTGGAAAAGACACAAATAATTCTTGGGTTTGCATTTTTAACCGTGTTCTTTTTGGTGATTATGTTACAAATTGTTACTAGATATATGGGAATTTCGGTTATATGGACAGAGGAGGTTGCAAATTATTCATTTATTTGGGCAATATTTATGGGAGCTTCAGTAATGGTTAATCGTCGTGAACATTTTAGTTTTGATTTATTATTAAGAAAATTAAAGGATAAATCTAGGTTGATTCTATGTTTTGTAAATGATTTTTTGTTAATTATATTTAATAGCGTTATTTTTCTTTTAGGGATGCAAGTAGTAGTCGAGTTTTGGAATTACACTTGGGCAACCATACCTGAAATGAAAATGGGATATGTATGGTTAGCTGTTCCAATTATGTCAGGCTCCATGGTGGTCTATTCTATAGCACACCTTGTAAATCACATTCATAGCTGGAAGGCTAAGGAGGTGCTACAATAGTGGGCATATTACTATTAGTTTTATTCATTACTTTGATGGCGATCGGCGTTCCCATTGCCTTTGTCATTGGAATTGTAGCGTTGTTAGGGATTACTGGCATGCCATATACACCAGAAGCAACAGTGCCGATGAAAATGGTAAATGGCTTAGATTCATTTGTATTACTAGCGGTTCCTTTGTTCATCTTAGCTGCAAATTTAATGAATTCGGGCAAAATTTCAGAGAAACTAATCAATCTTGCATTAGCTATTGTTGGTCCAATTCGTGGTGGTTTAGCCCATGCTAATATTCTTGTGTCCATGATGTTTGCTGGTGTGTCGGGAGCATCACAAGCAGACGCTGCAGGAGTTGGAAAAATTCTTATTCCTAGTATGAAAAAACAGGGCTATGATAAAGAGACTGCCGTTGGAGTAACGGCAGCGTCTTCAACTGTAGGGGTTATAATTCCACCAAGTATACCAATGATTATTTTTGCAGGCTTAACAAATGCTTCCATTGGTGCTTTATTTCTAGGAGGAATAATTCCAGGCATACTAATAGGCTTAGGTATGATGGTTTTGGTGTACATTATTGCTATGAAACGAAACTTTCCTAAAGTAGCACGTCCCAAGTGGTCCGAGTTAGGAAAATTGATTCTCGAATCCGTTCCAGCTTTATTAACTCCGTTTATTATCATTGGTGGAATTATTCTTGGCTTTTTTACTGCTACAGAAGCTGCTGCAATTGCTTCTTTATACACGTTTCTAATTAGTATTTTTTTTTATAAAACGTTAAAATTAAAAGATCTACCTAAAATCTTATTCGATACTTTAGCGCTAAGTTCTTTATCATTATTTGCTTTGGCGGCTGCAAGTGCGTTGGGAGAATTAATGAGTTATTATCAATTAGGTACGATAGCACAAGAGTTTTTTACGAATAATGTAAGTGCAAAGTGGCTGTTTATTTTAATTATCATTGCTTTCTTTTTATTTGTTGGAACATTTATGGATGCAATTCCAGCAATGATCCTATTTGTCCCAATTATACTGCCAACAGCTCTTGAATTTGGAATAGATCCAGTACATTTAGGTCTTATAGTAATAATTACACTTGCTATTGGTTTAGCAACCCCTCCATATGGATTAGTATTGTTATTGTCGGCAAAAATCGGCGAGTTGTCGATTGAACGTTCTTTTGTAGCAGTTTTGCCATACTTGTTCATTATTATGGCTATTTTATTATTAATTGCATTTCTACCGAATATAGCACTTTTCATCCCAAATCTATTTAATTAAATGGAGGCTTCTTACAATGAAAAGTAAAGACAAAAGTAAGCAAAAAGCTGCGCAGGCAGCAGTGAATTACATTCGTGATGGAATGACAGTAGGACTTGGTACAGGGTCTACTATGAATTACTTCTTAGAAGAATTGAAACATCATGTACACAGCGGGTTAGAAATTCAAGGTATTCCGACTTCTAAACAGACAGCAGAGATAGCTAAAGAGAATGGAATTCCACTAACTGATTTTTCTCAGACAACAAAAATTGACATTGCCATTGATGGTGCAGATGAAGTGGATACTAATCTTCAATTAATTAAAGGAGGTGGCGGTTCTCTAGTTCGCGAAAAAATTGTCGCACAAGCAGCGGATAAGCTGATAATCATTGTCGATGCTTCAAAAAGAGTTGCGCAATTAGGGAATTTTCCTCTCCCTGTTGAAGTGATTCCATTTGGTTGGCAAAAAACCGCAGCATATTTAGAGACGTTTGGCTGTAAACCTGTTTTACGAATGGCGGACAAGCATCCGTTCATTTCTGATAATGGGAATTATATTTTAGATTGTGCTTTTGAAACAATAAATGAACCTGAGCGATTGCACCAGCAGCTAAAACAATTGGTCGGGGTTGTTGAGACAGGACTATTTATCAATATGGCGGATATGATTATATCGGCTAGAAATGAAGTGGTTGAAAAGATGACTAGCACACACTAGGAAAATGCAACTAGATACGGAGGAGCAGATAATGCTAGATATTATAACAATAGGTGAAGCAATGATTGTGTTTAACCCAGGTTCTGCAGGTCCCCTTCAGTTTGTGAACACATTTGAAAAAAGAGTAGGCGGAGCCGAACTTAATTTGGCTATTGGCTGTTCGCGCTTAGGTATGAAGGCAGGATATATCAGCAGATTAGGTAACGATGAATTTGGACGTTATATACGACATTTTATTCGTGGTGAGGGTATTGAGACGTCACAGCTTCACCTCGTTGACGGATATCCAACCTCTTTAAACTTTAAAGAGAGGATGGAGGATGGCAGTACACGTACATTTTATTATCGCGATAAATCACCAATGGCCACTCTATCAACCTCCGATTTGGATGAAAACTATTTTAAACAAGCAAAAATACTACATCTGACAGGGGTGTACCCAGCTATTGGTGACCACCATATTACCGTAATGGAAAGAGCCATAGAACTGGCAAAAAAGCATGATGTCAAGATTTCGTTTGACCCTAATATTCGCTTGCGGATGTGGACAAAGGAAAAGGCACGCTCTGTTTTGGAGAAAATCTTGCCAAAGGTAGATATACTATTAGCTGGTGATGAGGAAATGAATATCATTATTGGTGAAAAAGAGCCAAGAGCGATTATCCATAAAGCAAAGGATTTAGGTATTTCTTTTGTAGCGGTAAAACAAGGTGATCGAGGATCTGTTGGGTATTACCAAGGGAAAATAGTGGAAGCAAAACCTGTGAAAGCTATAAAAGTTGTTGATACAGTCGGTGCAGGTGATGGTTTTAATGCTGGCGTACTCTATGGGCTGTCCCAGAACTGGGAATTAACCAAAATTCTGCATGTGGCAAATACCATCGGTTCCATGGTTATTAGTGTTGTTGGGGATAATGAAGGTTTGCCATACTATGAGGAAGTGCAGCAAAAACTTGGGGAAGTAGAACGGATCGAACGATAGACAAGGAGGGGGAAGACAATAAAATTACAATTAGCTTTAGATAGGTTAACAAAGGAAGAGTGTCTTCAAGTTCTTGCTCATACGCATCAAATGGTAGATATTATTGAAATAGGAACAGGAATTATTAAAGAGTACGGCATGTCTTTGGTTCGAAAGATTCGAGATTTATATCCGCATAATATATTACTTATAGATATGAAGACTTGCGATGCAGGAAAGCATGAGGCAAAGCAGGCATTTGCTGCTGGTGCAGATATAACGACAGCAATGGGTTTTTCGTCAAACCAAACGATTATAGATATGTTGGAAGTTGCTAAGAAGGAAAACAAACAAGTTCTAGTGGATTTATTAGGTATAAATTCAGATAAACGAATGAATGAATTACAGGATTTAGGCGTAAATTTAGTTGGTTTACATGTTGGAAAAGATGAGCAAAAAGAAACCTCTTTTAGCACGGAATTGTTTTCCCTAGTGAAGGGTTTGGAGTTTAATGTTGCTGTAGCAGGAGGGATTAATTTAACAATGGTACCAGAGATTAAAAAATATCAACCAGACATTATCATTGTTGGTAGTGCTATAACAAAAGCAGAAAATCCTGATAAAACAGCAAAATTATTCAAATCGATACTACAATAGTGAACCATCAGTGGGGGCTTATTCATCCCCCACTGATGGTTAGTACCGTAATGGTATGACCTAAGGCCGCTTGCGAAATAGGGAATCTAGGTGTTGGCAGACTTGTTGCGGTATGATTCTCCATTTCTTGAAGTGTGAGTCTTACAGCACCTTATATGCGGGATAAATAAACACAAATTGATTAGTAGCAACTAAGGCTACATCATAGATTATAGAGAGGTACTGAGGTACGCATTTGTCTGTTAGTTTCAGTCGTATGCGTACCTTTTTTTCCTGCGCTTTTACTTGTTAGCTTATACCAAATTACATAGCAAAAGTGTAACTTGTAAAAAAACGGGGTAGTAACACAAATATAGTAAAAAAGGATGTATGATAAAATATTTTGTTCTACTATAAGAAAGCATTCGCGATAAACCAAGTTTTTCTAAGGTAGGGGTGTATTTGTATGCTAGTAAAATGGTTGCCACCATCAATAAGTAAGTATTTAAAAATGTCCAAAACAGAAAGAAAATATGAGCTCCGCCTCACATTATGGCGAACGCCACTGTTGTATATTATTTGTACATTTTTTCTTGTGGCGATTACGGTTTATCTTGATGTGGGGGTAGGGATAGCACAATATACATATGACGGCTTTCAAGCCACATTTGAAACGACTAGATCATTAATTAGTGCATTGATTGGCGGCGTATTAACACTTAGTGCATTTACATTAAACTCCTTACTCGTTGTGCTAACGACATTTAGTGGACAGTTTTCACCAAGAATGCTGCAAAACTTTGTAAAAGATAAGCAGACACAACATATACTAGGGATTTTTAACGGTAGCTTTGTTTACGTACTAATTATGTTTTTAGCAATCAGCAGTAATCCAGTTAAATATTATGTAGCTGTTCCATTTGCTACGGTTGGGATTGCTTTTTTTGCTGCAGTGACGTTTATTTATTTTATTAATCATGCCACTACGTGGATGCAAGTGCATAATATTACCGATACAATGAAGCGTGTAACGGAAGAGATGCTCGAAGGAGATTTTACCAAAGATTTGCAACGGTTGAGAACGGAAAAACCAGGAGAGCTATATAGAGAATGGAAAGCAAAAAAACAAATTGTTACATCACCTATATCCGGATATGTACAGCTTATTTTATTTAAGGATTTGCTGCAAAAAGCAAAAGAAGATGACATTATTGTTGAAATGGAAGTGCGTCCAGGCAGTTATGTATTACAGGGCAATCAATTATTTACGTATTGGGGCCCTGGTGCTCCCAAAGTTAATGAAAAAGACTATTTGCATTTGATTCGTATGGGGCATAAGGAGACAGAAATTCAAGACTTGAAATTTGGACTAAATAAACTGGCGGAAATCGCCATTAAGGCGATTGGAAATGATGATCCAAAAACAGCTGCCAACACCATCTACCAAGTAGCGGATTTGTTATTAACTCTGGAGAACAAAGCAACCTTCTCCCCATATCTTGTGGATGAGGAAAACCAGGTGCGCTTAATACTAGGTGTAGATGACTTCGAATTTCATCTCTATCAAGGACTAGGATTAATTAGACATTATGCACAAAAGAATTATCCGATCATAACAAACATCATTGAAGCATTAACAAGACTGGCAGGGGCAGTAGATAAGAGAAATCATACCGTTATATGGGATTTTGCGACTAATACCATCGACCATATCTATACGGAGTTTATTTTTGATTTGGATCGAAAATTATTACTACGACATTTACAAGAGCTTGCGGTTATTACGGGTAATGAAGCGAGCTATGAGTATATTGAGCGGCACTTAAAAGAAGATACGCAGTAAGTTGAGGTGTTTAAGATGAATAGAGAAAGGAATAATAATGATAAAGCATATTTGAGGAAGGAGTGTTCAAAGTGAATCAAGAACATTTACGAGCACAAATTGAGCAGATTTTGGAGGATGATCTTGTTGGACCAATGGCGACAGTGAAAGGAAGTATGCCACATTCTCGGTATATGACATTTTACCATGATGATTTAATGCTATATACACTAACTAGTAAGCAAACCGATAAAGTGACCGATATTGAACAAAATCCGTATACACATATCATTCTCGGCTATGAAGGAGAAGGATTTGGGGACGCTTTTGTGGAATATGAAGGCAAGGTAAAAGTAAACGATTCTCCTGAGCTAAAGAAACAACTATGGAGTGCCCACGCAAAAATGTATTTTGAAGGACCGGATGATCCCGATTTAACTGTGTTGGAAATACAACCATTGCATGTTCGATTGATGAATAAAAAAGGGGAGGATTCCCCACAGGAATTAGAGCTCTAGCAGTAAGATGAAAATATTTTCTCATCCGGTTTAAAATATCGGTTATAAGCTATCAGTTTGCGTATTCCGTTAAAATATTGGCGAGATTCTAACCCATGTTATCAGCCAGCTTCTGACTATTGTCAATGGAAGCTGGCTAGTTTAAGTTTTCAGTGATGCTAATTTCATTGTGCTGTTTCTGTTTGTAAAGAGAGCCTCCCATCGGTGATGTTATACACTTTATTGCAATAGTCAATCAGCCGCGTATCATGGGTGACGACAATGGTAGTTTTGTTACTGTTTGTAGTTATTTCCTGCAGCATCTCCATGACTTCAAATGCCCGATCAGAATCGAGCGAAGCGGTTGGCTCATCGGCAAGGATAATACTTGGGTTTGTATATAGCGCTTTGGCAATTGCTACACGTTGCTTTTCTCCCCCTGATAAATCAGATGGAAAACTGTTTAATAGCTTATGAATGCCTAACGTTTGATATAGTTCCTGCAGTTTTTCAGCAGGTAAATTATCTTTTTTTACCTTATCTAACAGTTTCATTTGCTGATTTACATTTAAAAATGGAACTAAATTGGATGCCTGTAAGACAAAGCCGATTTCTTTCAAGCGGATTACCGACCGCTGTTTCTCGTTTAATTCGGTAATATCTGTACCATTGATAAACACATGGCCATTCGTAGGGGGTTGTAAGCCCCCAGCAATTGTTAAAAAGGTGCTTTTACCTGATCCAGACGGTCCAATGACAGCAATTAACTCTCCTTTATGAGCGGAAAAATTCGTTGACTTCAGAGCTTCTACTTTTGTATGCCCGGAACCAAAAACTTTATGAACCTGTTTCATTTCAAGAACTGACATCCTTTAACCCCCAATCGCTTTCAGTGGATCAATTTTTACAATCGTTTGAATGGAGAATAGTGCTCCTAATATAGACACGAAGACAAGCACAACGCCATAGATAAGTAAATCTAAATACTTAAAAACAATTGGAACGACATCTGGCAAAAAGGCTCCTGTAACCATCGTTAACAGAAATCCGAGAATCACCCCAGCAAATGCTAGTAAAAAGGTTTGTGCAATTACCGATCCTGCTAAGTATTTACTGGATATTCCTTGCGCTTTCATGACGCCAAAGATACTTATTTTTTGAATGGTAAGCACATATAAGAAAATAGCCAATACCACTGCTGAGATAACAAATAAGAAATAAATCATAAATGTTAACGTTAAATTTTGTTCAGAGTAGCCGGGGAGATTTTCAATAAATGTGGTAGTATCCACGACTTGCAGTTCTTTTTTTACATTTACATTGGCCAAGTCATCAGTACGAATGACAAATGCATTTATTTGATCTTTGTATGCTTCTGCAGCTTCCCCGTAACGAACGTTGTGTAATGTTTGTAAATCGGTATAAAGCACAGGAGCTGCGATAAATTTTGCGTTATCAGTAAAGCCAACGATGGTCAATGTTTCTTCCGTTGAAGATAGTCGAAGTTCATCGCCAATTTTAAAGCCATCCTCTTTTAGGGAATCACCTGCGACGACTTCATTAGCGTGTTGAAACGCTTCACCTTCCGTAACGTTGGGCATAATAAATTCATCAGCGTCAATACCGAAGATCGTTACATTTGATTTATTGTTCCCTGAAGTTGCAATCGAGCTAATCTGGGCTAAACTTGCAAATTCAACTGCTCCTTCACCATCATAGTCATCGAGCGATAAACTGGATTGAGGAAGATTGAAATCTGATTCCTCTGTTAAAATGACCCCTTGGGCTTTCCATTTATCAACTGCCGCTTTGTTCATGTTTTCCAATCCATTTGCTAAACCAGATAATAAGAAAACGAGATAGGATACGAGCATTAATACACCAACAATTAGAGTGAAGCGTAATTTATTATTTTTTATCTCATTCCAAGCTAAAAACATTGTTTCTCCCCTCCCGGCAAAATGTTCCGCATACATAAATTATATCCCTAATAATTGTATAAGAATCCTTTCATGAAGCAAAGCAGATGGACTTATGTATAATAAAAAGGCTGGAAGATGGTGATTCTAAGTAGAAGAAGAATTATTTATTAATTACAGCCAACTAGGTGGGGAAAATAGGACGAACGAGATGTACGAGTTAAAAACCAAAGAGAATGATGGCGTTGTGATCGAATTTATTGAGTAAGTAGAAAATCCACTGAAGCAAGAGGCTGCGTATTGACTGTTGGATATTTTTACCGAAACAACTGGGTATCATATGATCGGCTTTGAATCGTATCATTATAAATATCCTGGTGGGTATAGAGGGAATGCGATGCTAACTGGATTTTCTCCAAGAAAAACTCGTTTCAGCTTATATTTTTCCACGGGAGATGAAGAACGACCCGCCCTGCTAGAAAAGTTAGGCAAACATAAAAGTGGCAAAGCTTGTGTTTATGTTAATCAGCTTGCGGATATTGAGATCAAAGTACTAAAGCAATTAACCTGGCAATATGTATCCTTAAACTAAGTATCTGGCGGATTGAAACGTAGGCAGCTCGCAGCAAAATCACAAGAGCGAAGTTTTTTGCTAGCTTGTAAAATGATGTCGTCTCGAGTTTTAGGGTAGACGTCATAGAAACTATAAACATGACCATATTTTTCTATGCTTCATTTGACAAACCTTAATAATTTGATACGCTTTTCACAAGTATTCATATGAGAGTTGGGGAGAAAAATGACTATCATTGCCTTTGATTTAGATGATACCTTATACGACAGAACCTTGCCATTACAGAAGACGTTTCAAGAATTTACAGCTACAAAGCAATTCAAATTTAGTCAACTCTATCCTGTTTATCAAAAATATAGTGATATCGGATTTGAACAGGTTGCGAGAAAGCAAAGCTCGTTAGAACAATCCCATGTATTTCGTATTCGCGAGACATTACGTGAATTTAATATTGGCATTGATAAGCAGGAAGCTTTATTGTTTCAAACGATGTATAAAAACAATCAGGAAGAAATATCATTAAGGCCGCATATAGCGGAAATATTGCGGTATTTGCAACAAAGAGGTATTCAATTACTAATTATTACCAATGGGCCTTCCCTTCATCAACGGAAAAAAGTGAGAACTCTAGGTTTAGACGCATATTTCACTGATAAGGAGATCATTGTTTCTGAAGAGGAAGGTACTGCAAAGCCGGACCGGAAAATTTTTAACCGAGCGGAGGAAAGATTTCAATTCTCTAAACAGGACGCTTGGTATATAGGCGATAACTATCCTATCGATATGGTTGGTGCCCATCAAGCAGGCTGGAGCGCGGTTTGGCTGAATTTGCTGAATTTAACGAAGCAAACGCCAGCAAATGATTCTAATATAGCAACAAAAACAGTGTATTCCACAGAAGAATTAAAGCATTACTTATTCCATCTTTTGCCTTAACGCTACTAGATGAAAATTTTCATGCTAATCTTCGTTATAACTAACCTTTTTGGCTCAAGCAAATAATAATTTCATTACTCCTTATTCTAGGCTTTTTTGCTATAAGGGGTTTTTTCGTACATGAATAGATAGAGCAAAGTCACAAGCGAATACCTAAAGCATGTAAAAAGGCTGAGGCTAACATTTTCAGTGGACTTAATAGGTTTATTATGGTATGTTTATTATGAATTAAAAATACTTTAATTCATAATAAATGATGGAGGAGGATGTTACATGGAAGGATTAAAAGGAATTCATCATGTAACGGCGATTACAAGCAGTGCAGAGAAGAACTATGAATTTTTCACGTATGTACTTGGCATGCGTTTAGTTAAAAAGACAGTCAATCAAGACGATATTCAAACATACCATTTATTCTTTGCTGATGATAAAGGCAATCCAGGGACAGATATGACTTTTTTTGATTTTCCTCGTATTCCAAAAGGCTCACATGGAACGAATGAAATTTATAAGACGTCTTTTCGTGTCCCTTCAGATGAAGCACTTACGTATTGGGTCGATCGGTTTGAGCGTTTGCAAGTGAACCATACCGGTATTCAAGAACAGTTTGGCAAGAAAACGTTAGCATTTGTAGATTTTGATGATCAACAATATCAGCTGATTTCTGATGAGCGTAACGAGGGAGTCGAGGCAGGGATACCATGGCAAAAAGGTCCGATCCCATTAACGTATGCGATTACCGGCTTAGGTCCCGTTTTTATTCGCATTGCCGACTTCACTTCTTTTAAAGAAGTGTTGGAAAAAGTAATGCAGTTTAAGTATATGCAAGAAGAAAACGGTCTGCATTTATTTGAAGTAGGCAAAGGGGGGAATGGCGCCCAAGTTATTGTTGAGCCCAATAATACAATGCCAAATGCACGGCAAGGTTACGGAACGGTACATCATGTAGCTTTCCGTGTAGATGATCGTTCGGTGTTAGACAAGTGGACGACGCGCATGGAAAACTTTGGATTGGCTACTTCTGGCTATGTGAATCGGCATTTCTTCGAGTCGCTTTACTCTAGAGTCGCCCCGCAAATCCTATTTGAATTTGCCACGGACGGTCCTGGATTTATGGGTGATGAGCCGTATGAAACATTAGGAGAGAAGCTATCTTTACCACCATTTTTAGAATCGAAGCGGGAGCAAATCGAACAAATGGTGCGCCCAATTGACACAATAAGAAGCACCATTACATTTACGAAAGAATAGTATTTACGCGTTTTGCCATGGGGGGATTGAGGAGGCTATCTGATCCACGTAGTTGCCTGTCTTTTTAGTCATGGTATTCATAGATGTTTAGAATGATGTATAAATATTAGGGTGCTTTGAAAAAAATTTCTACTCACTTGAGCTACAAGAATACTTTCCTTGACTAGAGAAGTTCAGATTACTACTATATCCTTAAGCTATTGGAATTTTTTAAAGAAAATGAGCCTCATCTTTATTTTTTAAAGGAAGGTGAGGGAAGCTATTATTTAAAAGGATCTAGCATAATATGAATAGGTTGTAAAACACGGTAAGCATAACTTTTTACGTTTTGACACCCCTATTAATTATCCTATAATTGGAGGTTATCATGGACAAACCTTTATTCAATATTCCCCATCAAACATATTCCATGCTTAGTCAAAGTGAGCGCTATTTACTTGAGTTTATCCATGAGCATATGGATGAAATAGCTGATATGTCCATTGTCACTCTTAGTGAGCGAGCCAATGTTTCTACAGCTACAATCGTAAGGTTAATGAAAAAAATGGGATATAACGGTTATACCTCATTTAAATATCGGTTGAAGCAAGATGAAAAAATGTTAGACGAGAATGATTCATTAACAGATATTGATGACGATATTAAACAGGTAATCAAGAAAAACGAAGAAGAAGTATTGCGAACAATTCAATTGCAAAGCATTGGGCAGATTGAGGATGTCGTACAAAAAATATACAACGCGAAGCGAGTTTATATTTTTAGCCGCGGCTTTTCTGAGATGATTGCGAAGGAAATGATGATTAAGCTGCAAGCATTAGATAAAATTTGTGAGACGCATGAGGATCCAAATATTATTCGCGTGAAATCACGTAAAGTAACGAAACATGATATAGCCATTTTTGTTTCTTTAAATGGAGAAACTGCCGAACTTGTAGAGGCTTGTCAAAATTTAAATATTCGTCAAGTAACAACAATTACTTTAACAACTAAAGTAGATTCGTCATTAAGTCGCTTATCCGACATGACATTATTAGGCTATAAAACGGAGCATTCACTGTTTCCTGAATATGAAGTCCGCTCTCGTTTATCCCTAAATGTGATTGCGCGGATATTGCTCGACTCGTATGTCATACGAACAGGGAAATAAATGTGATTCATAAAATGAACAGTCACTTATAGAGAATAAGCATCTTTTTTGGAAGATAGCTTTTCTCGGTAAGTGGCTTTTTTATTGTAAGCACCCATTTGAATGAAATTTAGATATTACGTATATTCTAGCCCTAACTTCTCCATGAGGGGGTTATGCTGTTTTTCCTCCTACTCTACAATGATTTTTTATTTCTCTCACCATGTTTTTATTCGCTGTGCCCCGGTTTACATAAACTGAAAACATTTACATAAAAAACTGTGCAATACTTAAATTAACAACAAAGAAAGAAGGTGAGGCTGTGATCTATACATGCACGATGAATACAGCGATCGATTTATACGTTGCAATGGAAGCGTTACAACCAAATACAGTTAACCGAACGTACGATGAGGATTACCAGCCAAACGGAAAAGGCGTCAATGTGTCTGTAATGTTGAAAAAGATGGGGATACCAAATACGGCATTAGGATTTATTGGTGGATTCACAGGACAATTTATTAAAGAAGAATTAGAGAAGCTGGGGATTGCAACAGATTTTATTGAAGTAGAAGGCAATACACGTATTAATGTCTTTATTAATGCGAATGAAGAATATAAAATCGTCAACCGGGGACCGGTCATTCATCAACAGGCTGTAAATCAGCTGTTGGCTAAAATAAAGAAAATTCCGACTAAAAGCACACTTATTGTATCGGGAAGTCTACCAAGGGGAGTGGAGGATCAGATTTTAGTTTCAATTGCCAAAATATGCAATGAAAATGATTTGAAATTGATCCTTGATGCCAGCTCTCCAGCTGTTTTAGAGACGCTTGCTTATAGGCCATACCTTTTAAAGCCAAATGAAGAGGAATTAGCACAGCTATTTGGAGAAGAAGTATCTTTATCTGAAGAACAAATGATAGCATATGGCAAGGAATTAATTCAACGAGGTGCAAGACATGTCATTATTTCCAGAGGAGAAGCAGGAGCATTATATATCGATAAGCAGAAGATTATGAAAGCGAGCTCTCCGAAAGGAAAAGTTGTCAACACAGCATGTGCTGGTGATGCATTACTGGCTTCGTATATTGCCCAAACCCTTAGCAGCGCTTCTATAGATGAGGCATTAGTATATGCGGTAGCGACAGGTGCATCGACCGCTTTTTCAAAAGGATTAAGTGATTTAAGAGATATTCCAGATTTAATTAAAGACGTTGATATTCAACATTTAAGGAGGTAAATCAGCATGACCAAGAAGAAAATTGTTGCTGCTACAGGTTGCCCAACTGGAATTGCACATACGTTTATGGCTGCCGAAGCGTTGCAAAAAGCAGCCGAGAAGTTGAATGTAGAAATAAAAGTGGAAACACATGGACAAGTGGGAATTGAAAATGCATTAACACCCGAAGAAATTAAAGCAGCAGATGGTGTTATTATTGCTGCTGATAAGGATGTACAGGCAGACCGTTTTCACGGCAAGCCGGTAGTAGATGTTCCCGTTTCAAAAGGGATTAAAGATCCTGAGGGACTAATTGAGCAAATTTTACAAGGCAAGGCTTCTATTTACTACGCATCTGGTTATGAAGGAACTGATGAAGGAGAGATAGTTCAAGATGGAGCACCAGAAGGAAATAGCCGTAAATGGGTTCACACCATTTATAAACATTTAATGAACGGAGTTTCTCACATGCTCCCATTCGTCGTTGGCGGTGGGGTGCTCATTGCGATATCGTTTTTATTCGGAATTTATTCTGCAGATCCAAAGCATGAGCAATACAATGAATTCGCTGCCTTATTGAAAGAAGTTGGCGACTTAGGTTTTAGCCTAATGGTACCTATTTTAGCGGCATTTATTGCCGAGTCCATTGCGAAACGACCTGGTATGGTTGTTGGATTTATTGGTGGTTTATTAGCGAGTCAAGGCGGCGCCGGATTTTTAGGAGGAATTTTAGCGGGATTTATTGCTGGTTATATTATTATCCTTTTGCAAAAGCTATTAAAAGGTTTACCACGTTCCTTAGATGGACTAAAATCGATCTTTTTGTACCCTGTGCTAGGAATCTTTTTAATCGGTATCATTATGAAACCAATTATTATCCCAGTTACCGGATTAAATGAAGGATTGATGGACTTTTTAGCATCTGTTCAATCAACGAATCCACTATTACTTGGTTTAATTGTTGGAGCGATGTGCGGATTTGATATGGGTGGACCATTTAACAAGGCAGCGTATGTTACTGGCACATTGTTACTTGCTGAAGGTAACTTATATTTCATGGCGGGTGTTTCCGCAGCTTGTATTGCACCTCCATTAATTATTGCCTTTGCTACGGTATTGTTTCCAAAATACTTTACTAAAGAAGAACGTAACGCTGGTGCGGTGAACTTTATTTTAGGGTCTACTCACATTACAGAAGGAGCGATACCATTTGCTGCGAAGAATCCGATTGTTGTGTTGCCAATTATTATGCTCGGTTCTAGTATAGCGGCGATGCTAACGTATTTGTTTAAAGTCCAAGTTCCAGCACCACACGGAGGATTTCTCGTTCTGCCTGTTGTAACAGGAGCATTTCAATGGGTAATAGCCATTCTTATTGGTTCCATGGTAGGAGCATTGCTTTATGGTATGTATCGCAAAAAAGCAGCCCAGAAATAAATGAAGGAAGGATGATGGAAAAATGAAACAAATAATCCAACCAGCATGTATTCAGCTACAAGCAACAGCAACCTCACAGCAAGGAGTGTTTCAGGCGATTGCGGATATCGCAGTTGCCAATGGCATTGCACAATCAGCAGAAGCAATTGTAGCTGGACTGAAAGCACGTGAGAAAGAAAGCACAACTGGTTTTCAGGAAGGATTTGCAATCCCACATACGCAAGTGGGTGAAGTCAACCAACCAGCAATTATTATTGTGCGGACAGAGACGGGGATCGAATGGGAATCATTTGATGGCAAGCCTGCATTTTTCTTTCTATCTCTGCTCATTCCGAAGTCAGAAGCGGGAACAACGCATTTACAAGCATTATCCGCTTTATCACGAGCATTAATGAATGAAGAAATAAGACAATCCATGCTAACAGCAACAACACCAACAGAACTTGCTAATATCGTTAGTCAAGCTATCTCAGGAGAGGACGATTAATATGCCACTTATATCAACGACACCAATGCTAGAACAAGCTAAAAACGAAAATTATGGAATTGTAGCGTTTAATGTACATTCATTTGACAGTATTTATTGGGTATTAGAAGCAGCGGCAGAAATGAAATCACCGGTTATTTTACAAACGACCGTTGGCACGGTGAAATCACTTGGGGCAGAAAATATTGTAAAAGTAGCAACAGCAGCTGCGGATTACTATCGTGTTCCAACGGGTCTTCATCTAGATCACTGTACAGATTATGAAGTTATTAAACAAGCTGTTCGAGCTGGATACACATCCGTTATGATTGATGCTTCCAGACATGCATTTGCAGAAAATGTACGACAAACGAAGCAAGTCATGGAACTAACGGCTAACTTAGGAGTTAATGTAGAAGCCGAATTAGGAAAAGTAGGTGGGGTAGAGGAAGAGATTGTTGTCTCCGAAAAAGACGCTCAAAAAGCAGTGCCTGAAGAATGTAAAGAATTTGTTGCTTTAACAGGTGTACCTACACTTGCCCCAGCGATAGGCACAGCTCATGGTATTTATAAAGGTGAACCTGATATTGACTTTACCCGTATTGAACAAATTAGTAAAATGCTAGATATTCCACTTGTATTACATGGGGGTTCGGCTGTACCAGAGGAAGATGTGCGTAAATGTGTAGCGTTAGGTATGGCAAAAGTAAATGTTTCAACAGAGCTAAAAAATGCTTATTCCATTGCAATTAGAGAGCATTTTACGCAACAACCTGATAGTCTCGATCCACGCGCTTATTTACAAACAGCGAAAGAAGCTGCCAAAGCTATGGTTATCTCTAAAATAAAGATGGTAGGCAGTGAAGGAAAAGTTGCAGCTACACCAATAAAATAAACGCTGCTTGTGCTAGAAAATAAGTTTCTAGTCTGATGCTTAACCTTTGCAGCTCTTATTTATTAAATTTTTACCGAATGGTCTTTCCTAAGCATTGGGAGAGGCCTTTTGGTATAATAATAGAGGAAGAATAAGCGAAAATTACATATTCGCTACCAAATAAATTGAGGAGGCTACTCCATGAAATTAATAGCCATTGATTTAGACGGGACCTTATTATCTGATGATGGAACAATTAGTAATGCAAATATAGCGACCATTCAAGAAGCACAGCAGGAGGGACATATCGTCTCTATTGCCTCTGGTAGATCACTTCCAGATACGAAGGAAATCTTGCGGCTTTCCGCATTAGACTGCCCGATTATTGCAGGTAATGGTGCAACCTCATTTCATCGTGGTGAGCAGGTGCACCAGTTATATATGGATCAAGAAATTGTAAAGCGTATCATTCCAATTTTAAGAGAGCTGCAATTATACTATGAAGTGTATGTAGATGAAGGTGTTTTGCTGGAAAAGGATATGGAAAACATATTATGGCAAGAATTGGAGCAAATTGGTCATGATGTAGCTTATACTTCTGAAACCCTTAAACAAACGATCGCCATCCAACATAGCCAACATGGCTTACAGTTTGTCGATCAGTATGAGAAAGTTGTTTCAAACTATGAAGGAATCTATAAAATATTTGTTCTTTCGTTGCTTGATGAAAAACGTAACCAGTTACAACATTTCATGGAATCACAAGGTGGTATATCTATAACTTCATCAGGTAGAGAAAAACTTGAAATTGCTCATCCTCGAGCAAGTAAAGGCTATGCACTAGAGCTAATGGCACATCATTTTGACATTCCCATGGAAAATACAATTGCCATTGGCGATAATTTTAATGATCTCTCTATGTTTGCAGCTGCAGGGGTAAGTATTAGCATGGGAAATGCAGAAGAAGAAGTGAAACAGCAGTCGACGCACACAACATTGAATTATGACGAAGATGGTGTTGCATACGCCATTAGACGTTATGTGCTTGGAGAAGAATAAGTCTGTTGACCGCTGGGAGATGAAAAAGTACAAGGCGAAGTATGGGCCACGTGCTTTTTTTGATTCGTATACAAAAAGGTTGGACAAGCAGAGGAACAGATTGAAATGAAGCGCTGAGTTGATGCAATAGCTGGCTACCTTAAAGTAAACAGGTAGGCTTCGAAATCGTTCATAAGCTAAAGCATTGGAACGAGCAAAGCCGAACACAGCGAAAAAGTTGAGTACCCGAAGCGGAAAAGTTGTGCATCGTGGCAAGAAAGTTGCACAACGAAGCGAGAGCGAATTGAAAAAACCGCTCACCAGAATGGAAAACTATCGCGGTGAGAGCTGAAGATTTCCACTAACGAGGCTAGTTAAAGAGTAGATTATTTTTGCTTCACCAAAAAGCTACATAAGGCGCCAATATTTACTCCCAGTAAGATTGAAATGGCAAACATTCCAATACCCATGCCGGCCCACTCACCAATAGTAAATATACTTAGAATAAGTATAATAAAGCTGATAAGGCTTACAATGGTGGTAAGTAAATACAGAATGGTACGGCGTATATAACGTGCTAAAATAACGACAGAAGAAGCTGTTATTACGCCTGCAAGGATTATCGGCCACCAAGCTTCAAATAAATTACTATACATGGTTAAACATCCTCCAATCTCCAATCGTAGTTCTATTTTTTTTCATCGTTAACAGATTCTTATTTTAAGCGTATGAATGGTGGACATATATTGCCACACGTAACGACTAAAGTCAAACGGTATAATGTTACACATGAACAAAGGCGCAGGGCGCCCGTTTAGCAACGCAGCGAATGGAACGGTTCAACTAAAGATAAAGGAATCATGCCACTAAAACAGGGGTATGCCGACGTCGGGTGGCAAGTCCGTTTTTAGTCGGCCTTCCCCTTAGCGACGAACCGTGATGACTTATCGTAGGGTGATTTCGTGAAGTCGCATCGTTGCTGGGCTCATGCGCCGGGCGTGGCTAATCGGTTATTTCGTTATCCCAAGCACCTTCATTTTATACTTGCTTATCTTTTAAAAAAAGCGCGTTGAAACAACGCACTATTAGGGTTTACCGTGTTTCACGAATGATATACGCATCAGTAACGCCAGCCTTTTTAACGCGTTCTAAGTGATTTTCCGCATTTGTTCGATTGGAGAAAGCACCCGCCTGTACACGATACCAGTTCCTGCCTGATATTCTTACAAGTGCTACAAAAGCCTGAATACCTTTTGCAGCTAGCATATTGACAAGTTGGTCGGCATTATCTTTTGACTGGAAAGATCCAGCGATAATGCGAAAAATGACATTGGAATTCTCCTTTTTTTGCAAATTAAATGCCTGCTCCAACCCATTCACATGTCCTCTTGCAACTGCTTGTCTCCAGGAAGTGCTTCCCATAAGCGAAGCATCATTGGCATTATCAATAAAACCATTTTCTGTTAATAATGCGGGCATAGATGATTCTCGCAACACATGGAAGTCTGCTTTCTTTTGTCCACGATTACTTAACTGATTCACCTTTGTTATTTCCTCGTGAAGTTGGTCTTGATATTGGCCAGTTTGTGAGCCGCTGGAAAGGGAAGAATGAATATAGTCTTCATACCCTCTTGCTGTACCATTAAACGCATTGCAATGAATCGAAAGGAAATAATCTGCACCCCAGTTATTTGCGTTGTTCGTACGTTGCGTGAGACTAACAGTGGCATCCGTCGTTCTACTCATTCTCACTTGTACGTTTTCACATTCATTAATCAGTATATTACGTATACGTGTGGCAATGTCCAATGTTACATTTTTTTCAAATAATCCATTGCCTGAAGCTCCATTATCCGAACCGCCATGTCCAGGATCTACGAATATTTTCATCTATCTTCCTCCCAAATTGATTTTATCCATAATAGCGTATGACGTCGTAAAAGATCGAATTGGATAACCGTATTATTTTAAACGAAAATCCATTTCTGTCTGCGCCTTTTCGTCGTTATATTCGAAGGAAGTATAGGAGAAGGGGCATGAGTATAGTCGATCTTCTATGTATATAGACAAAAGTTCGAATTTTTTCTGTTTAGGATGAAAACATTTAGCATAGCGGAATTGAAATGTTTAAGTAGGGTAGTCTATTGACCGGTTTTGCCAAATGGTCACTCCGGTGAAAAAGCAGGATAACAGAATCAAATAACTCATCAGAGTATAAACATCACTTGAATAGAACGACGGTAGCTTGGCTTTATCTCATACAGAGATCCAGTTCGCTCATCGCAAATGCTGGGAACATAAAGCAAGCACCACACCTACACACGCCCTAACAATCAGAACTATAACATGTTTATCACATATATAAGGTACTTGTAAGACTCCCACTTCAGGAATTGGATAATCTGTATTGCAACAAGTCTAAGTGGGAGATAACAGCACCTAAATACCCGATTCGTTCCTCTAACAATCAGTAGGGGATGAATGAAAACCCCCACGGCTTGAAGGTTCACTTTATTGCGATAAAAAATAATCAGGCGAACGCTATTCAGCCACCTGATTATCCTTCTGCTTCTTTTTTAAGTTGTTTCTTTTGTGGAACTTTTTTCTCCGTGTTTCCTAGAAGTACATTCTTTGCTTTAATTCTATTCTTTCGATTACTTAATACGTATAATGTATCATCTTCTAGAATAACGGTGTCGCCGGTCGGAGTAATAATTTGTTTATCCCGAATGATACCAATAATAAGTGTGTCATCTGGCAGTTCTATATCATTTAAAGTTTGATGAATAGCGGGAGACTTGGAGAAAATATGTACCTCCATAATCTCTGCCTCGGTCTTACCCAAATGAATAAGTTCCATAGTCGGTTTCGTTGGATCATTTTTTCCGCCGGTTAATCCAAGCTTGGAAGCGAGCCAGGATAACGTACTCCCTTGTACGAGTGCTGAGATAAGGACAACGAAAAAGACGGAATTAAAAATCAGGTCGCTATTTTTTACATCAGCAATAATAGGATACGTAGCTAATACGATAGGTACAGCACCTTTTAAACCGGCCCAAGAGATAAACAATCGCTCTTTTAAACTATATTTCATAAAGATCATCGAAATAAAAACTGCAATCGGCCTTGCGATGAACATAAGGATGAGCGTCAATAATACACCTTGCCAAAAGATAGCAGGTAACTGCTCTGGAAAAACAAATAAGCCGAGCAAAATAAACATAAGAATCTGCATCATCCAGGCAAAGCCTTCGCTAAATCGTAAAATGGAGAAACGGTACATTAAATCACTATTTCCCACAAAAACAGCCATTACATAAACAGCGAGCAAACCACTTCCGCCTAAAAAATCAGCCATAAAATAAGTAGCGGTAGCCATTCCGATCGCAAGCGTCGGATAAAGCCCAGAAGTATCGAGGTTAATATTATTGATAATGAGGACAGTAACTTTCCCAAGCAGTAACCCGAGTATGAGACCTAATCCCATTTGTAAAAAGAAACTGCCGATAGTTGTCCATATCGACGCATCGGGGACTTGAATTAACTCGATAAAAGCAACAGTAAGAAAAACAGCCATTGGGTCATTAGATCCAGATTCTGCCTCTAATGTGGATGTTAGTTTTGCTTTAATGTTTTTATTCCCAAGTACGGAAAAAACGGCAGCTGCGTCAGTCGAGCCAACGATAGCTCCAAATAGCATCCCTTCTAATAAAGTAAGTTTGAGAATATACATGGCGGCAAACCCTGTCACAATGGTTGTCAGCAGAACGCCAAGTGTTGCAAGCGATCCAGCTGCACCTAACACAGGACGCATTAACTCCCATTTTGTTTGCGTCCCACCTTCAAACAAAATGATAATTAATGCCATAATCCCGATTAATTGCATGAGTTGGGCGTTTTCAAAAAAGATAAATTCATTTAACCCCATCCCGATTAAGAGGAAAAGAACAAGAGCGGGTAGCCCAAGCTTAGAGGAGAATTTCGTTGCCAGAACGCCAACGATCAGCATGGCGGAAAAAAGAAAAATAAGCATCTGTAGTGATAACTCCATGTTGAACAATCCTTCCAAAAGACAATCTATTTCTATTATATCGTTATTTTCCCATTTTGAACAAAAATGCACACCCTATTGATGTGATTTTTCCTTATATTCAGGAAGACGTAAGCGGAGATTACCAATACTTAATGTAAAGTTAAAAGGAAAATAGCAGAGGGTTAAGTTGATTTTTTTGTAAGAATTATTCAAAGTAACAATGAGAATAGGGAAGCATCATTTGGTGAAAGCTATACGAAAGCGACGAAAGTCATATATCATTTTTACCAATACTTTTTAATAACATTTATATGTGGAAAGGAAGAGTTTAATTGACAGATAAACAACGGCAATTTAAGGAAACACAAAACCATGGAGAGCATCGCAATGGACGAAAAAGCCCATACAAAAATAGCAACAGCTATGGGGAGGGAGAACCAAACGAATACGTTAATGAGCAAAAAAGGAAGTAGCATGTTTATCATATAGAACCGATTAGAGCTTATGCTAGCTTTCATGTTAAAAGGTGGTTATATATCACATTCCTGATGGGTCAGATGAAGAAGCTTTAGTTATGTTAAGTGATATTCTTCCAACTGGTTTTGAAATAGGTGTGCTCTATGGACAGGTTCAGCCTGGACAAACGGTAGTGATTATTGGAGCTGGTCCAGTTGGTATGGCTGCATTGCTAACAGCACAATTTTATTCACCTGCAGAAATAATAATGGTTGATTTGGACGAACATCGACTTAAAGTAGCTAAAAAATTTGGTGCGACGCAGACGATTAACAGTTCTGACGGAAAAGCAGTAGAGAAAATTATGGAATTAACAGGTGGGCAAGGTGTAGATGTTGCAATGGGAGTAGTCGGAGTGCCGGCCACATTTGAAATTTGCCAACAAATTATTAAGCCAGGTGGAGCGATTCCGGTATTAGGGGTTCACGGAACATCAGTTGAATTCCCACCTTGAAGAACTTTGGATTAAAAACATTCGTTTAACAACTGGATTGGTGAGTACGAGTACCACTCCAATGCTCTTGAAAACAGTTCAATCGAAGAAATTGCAGCCTGAAAAGCTGATTACACACCGATTTCCATTTGAAGATATGTTACAAGCATACGACGTTTTTGAAAATTCGGCAAAAACGGAAGCGTTAAAATTAATCATATCTGAACAGAATAGTTTTATTACTAGTGTTGCAGGGCAAGTGGGATATGTCTCACTTGCTTTTTCCATGTAACCAAGCATTTTGCATTTTTTAAAGCTATGTCTTTTCCAAGCATGAAAAATTGCTTGGAAATAATGAAAACTTGGTTACCGATAAAACACGTGGACCATTGAGCAAGCTGTTTAAAACCTTATTAAGAGTTAATTATAGGTTATATGATATTTTTCCATACATATAAATTTTATCCCGCATATAAGTTGCTGTAAGACTCCCACTTCAAGAACTTGTAACCCATACTGCAACGAGTCTAAGAGGGAGATAGCAGCACCTAAATATTCCAATTCGTTCTTCTAACAATCAGTGAAAGATGAAGGAAAACCCCCACTGATTAAAGGATCATTTTATAAAGTGAAGATTATAAAAGATGTCGTATATAATGTTAGGACAACGCATAACAAATTCTTTCAACCGTCACTATTTTTTTACATTCCCTTAACATTCAATTGATATACTAAGAGTAAATTTAGGTATAAAGTAGGGGGTATTTCGTTTGGGTAAACATAGACAATTCTGGCTAAAAGGCTTCTTTTCGTTCGCCAAAAACATCCAAACTAAATTTAGTTTGTGGAGCAGATTGTTGATTTTATTTATTGTGTTATTACTTCTTTCAGTGACGGCTGTAGGAATTAGCTCTTACGTACAGGCGAAGAAGATGGCAACATCTTCTATTGAAAATCGATTGGAGCGCGAGACGGAACTGATGGGGTATATTGCAGAAAATCTTAAGTTTTTATATGTGAGTGATGACGAGTATTTTCGACAGCAATTAAATGCGAATGTTCGTAAACAGAAAAAGAAGCTGGCTGAAGAAGGGATACCTTCTGAATACTTTTACATAGAGTCAGGAGAAGTTGTACCACTTCAAGAAAGCGAGGGAAAGCTGCCGACGATTTCAAAAATGTTGGTTAAAGAATTAGAAAAGAAAAAGCATGGGCTTTTACATAAAAAAATTGCGGGAAAGGACTATACACTAACGTTTCAGGAAATGAAAGAGATTAAAGGAATGTATGTACTGCTTGTGCCCACTTCTTCCTATATGGGGCCAGTAAAGGGAATGGCTGTTGATACGGTAATCATTAGTTTGATCAGTACCATGATCGCGAGTGTAGTGATTGCCTGGTTTGTTCGTAGTTTAACGAAGCCGCTCGGCGTTTTGCGGGAGACGATGCGGGAAGTACGGTCAGGGGAAATGAAGGAACCAGACTCATTACAGACGACATTGCCTGAGTTCATATCTTTACATAAAAGTTATACGACGATGATCCATTATATGCGCACGTTACTTAAAGATATCAAGGCAACGACAGGGGATTTAAATGAGGCTGGGGCAGAGTTGCAAGCTTCAGCAGCCGAAAGCTTATATTCTGGTGAGCAGCTGAAGCAGGCAATTCATGTCGTAAAGGACGGAGCGGATCAGACAGCAGCGAGTTCAGAAGAGAGTATGGCACGTTTTCATACTATGAAGGGAAATGTAGAGCAAACAATGGTACAGATGGAACAATTGGATCAAAGTTCACAAGTGATGAATCAATCGGCAGAAACGGGTGAACGGCATATTGGCGAGCTAATTGATACGATCACTTCCTTTGAGTCGGACTTTACACATTTGACGAATACCATTTATAGTGTTCGGAATGATTCCAAAGCTATTACGAAACTAGTTGATATCATACAAGGAATTGCGGAGCAGACGAAATTATTGGCGTTAAATGCTGGTATTGAAGCAGCCCGCGCAGGCGAGTCTGGAAAGGGATTTACCGTCGTTGCCAAGGAAGTGCGCAAACTAGCGGAGCAATCGTCAGAGGCGGCAGTAGAGATTACCGCCACTATTACTAGTATGGAAGGAAATACAGCCTCAGCTGTAAAAGAATTTGATCAAATGCTTGCGAAAACGAAGACGACGTTAACGATGTCAGAAGCAGCAAAAGTGTCGTTTGATGAATTACTACAGGAAATCGGACAGGTTGGGAAGCAATTACGAGTCATGAAAGAAGAAGTACAAGCGGTAGGAAAGATGTTGCCGGGGTTAGAGGAGGCGGCGATTAGTTATTCTTCTGTTTCGCAGGAAAATTTGGCTAGTGCGGAACAAATGCTGACAACTAGTGATGAACAAGTAACCCAGCTCAAGACAAACCAACAGGTTGGCAAACGCTTGACTGAAATAGCCGCGGTCTTGTCACAGCATACGAAGCAATTCAATATTTCATAAAGGTATAGACATCATTATCGACGTCTCATAAAAGAACTATCGTTGTTTTTATCCCGTATATAAGGTGCTGTAAAGGCTCCCACTTTAGGAGTTGGATAATCTGTACTGGTCTAAGTGGGAGATAACAGCACCTAAAGCCCGATTCGTTCATCTAACCATCAGTAGGGGATGAATGAAGCCCCTACTGATTGAAGATTCACTTTATAGCTTAGTTGTAAAACATGCTGATAAAATAAGCAGCTTATTTTATTGCTAACGTCGCATATATATTAACGGTATAGCACTACACATCGCTTACTTATGCTAGCTTTTGAAGCCCCACATGTAACTGGCAGCAAGACCTGCCCTGTAATTCCTACGATGTGAATTCAGAGGATAAACGGAGCATCGAATTGCAAATCAAATTCCCGATTCTGTTCAGGTCCCTTTAAGTCTCATTCTTGTGGAACTAACAACATTAGGGGACAAGATAAGAAAATTTACTTTATAGTTTTGTTCCTATGTACTTGCGCTGAACTTGTATTCAACTAGTTGAAACCTTTTTAGCTAAGTAATAACGGAAAGAGTAGTCCATTTGTAAACAATACACGAAAAATCCTGCTCCATCATGGAACAGGATTTTTTATTTATAAATGGGGAGGTATTGTTTCTACGTTTATTTTTCGTTAAAGGGGTTAGAAACAGCTTTTTCACGCGTGAAAAGCTATTCGTACCTAAGTAAGCTTTCGAAAAAGATATTGATTTTTAACCAAAGCGACCAGAAATATAATCTTCCGTTCTACTGTCCGCTGGGTTCGTGAAGATCGTATCTGTTTCATCATATTCCACCACTTCTCCATTAAGGAAAAATGCGGTACGGTCGGAAATGCGTGCAGCTTGTTGCATATTGTGTGTAACGATGACGATAGAGTAGTCTTTCTTTAACTCTTGAATGAGTTCTTCCACACGTAAGGTTGACTTTGGATCAAGTGCTGAAGTCGGCTCATCCATTAAGATCACATCTGGTTCAATAGCTAAACAGCGGGCAATACAGATACGTTGCTGCTGTCCACCGGAAAGTCCGTATGCATTTTCTTTTAAACGATCTTTTACTTCATCCCAGATAGAAGCGCCACGCAAGCTTTTTTCCACGATTTCATCGAGAATTTTTTTGTTGCGAATGCCGTGTATTTTTGGACCGTAGGCGATATTATCATATATCGATTTTGGAAATGGGTTCGGCTTTTGGAATACCATCCCGACTCTTGTGCGTAAATCTTCTACTTTAAAAGATTTATCCAGGATGCTCTTATCCTTATACGTAATGACACCTGAAGTCTTAACACTAGGAACGAGTTCAACCATGCGATTTAACGTCTTCAAATACGTTGATTTTCCGCATCCGGATGGGCCAATAATCGCTGTTACTTCTTTCTCGTAAATGGACAGGTTAATGTCTTTTAAAGCATGCGTTTCGCCATACCATAGGTTTAAATCTTTCGTATCGTAAACAATTTTTTTATTCACGTTTTGCTTTGTCGTCGCTACGGTTTCTGTAATTGACTTTTGTTCTGTATTCGCATGATTCTTTATGTTCACATTGGGCTTCGTTAACGTAGCCATTTAGTTCACTCCTTTTTAATATCGCTTTTGAAACTTATTACGGATAACGATGGCTGTCGCATTTAAAAGAAAGAGCAATACGAGCAATACGATGATCGTTGCCGCAGCTAAGTTTGCATATTCTTCAACTAAGGAAGAATCAATCGTCCAGTAATATATTTGCATTGGAAGCACCGTAAATCTGTCCATAATCCCACCAGGAAAAGGAATGAGTAAAGCAGGAATACCGATAACAACGAGTGGTGCTGTCTCTCCAATGGCTCTGGATAGAGATAGGATGGACCCTGTTAAAATACCGGGTAATGCGGCAGGGAGAATTATATTTTTTACCGTCTGCCATTTGGTAGCTCCCATACCGTAAGATGCTTCACTTAGGTGTTGCGGAACTGCGCGAATAGATTCCTGGGCCGCGACAATAATAATCGGAAGGACCAGCAATGACATAGTTAGACCACCTGCTAATACAACGTTCCCGAAATCAAGGGCACGGACAAAGATAGTCATCCCGAGAATTCCGTAAACAATGGATGGTACACCGGCTAAATTGGCAATGTTTGTTTGAATAAAAGATTGAAAACGCCCTTTTCTCGCATACAGCTCTAAATAGATGGCTGTACCTACACCGAGAATAAGTGTCACAGGAATGACGACGACCATGAGCCAAAACGTTCCTAAAATTGCACCCATAATCCCGGCACGGTCAGGAGAAGTAGATAATTTATTTGTTAAAAAATCCATATTGATCCAGCTAGCACCTTGGATAATAACACGGATAATTAACACAGCCAGAACGATTAAGCCGAAAATGGTAGCAAGAAAGAACACAGACTTTAATATATTATTTTTTAGTAAACGACCATTCATATTTTTTTGAACTTGGTTTGTATCCACATATTTCATTTTAGTATTCCTCCCTGAACTTACGAGAGACATATCTTGCTAATAGGTTCATAATAAGCGTAAATACGAACAACGTCATGGCAACGGCGTATAAGCTGTAATAAATGGTTGAACCAGCGGGTGCTTCTCCACCGGATACTTCGACAATATAAGCTGTCATTGTTTGCATAGATTGGGTAATATCAAAAGTAAAGTTTTTCGAGCTTCCGCTGGCAATAGTTACGATCATCGTCTCACCAATTGCACGGGAAATACCAAGAACAAAGGATGCAATGATTCCAGAAAGCGCGGCGGGAATGACGACGCGAAATGTAACCTCTAATTTGGTAGATCCTAATGCAAGTGCACCTTCACGCATTGCGTTGGGAACAGATGTCATTGCATCTTCAGAAAGCGATGCAATCATTGGAATGATCATAACACCCATCACGAGTCCAGGACTTAAAATATTTGTCGCTTCCACACTTGGAAAAAATTCGCGTATAAGCGGTGTGACAAATGTAAAAGCAAAGAAACCATAAACGATGGTTGGTATGCCAGCAAGAATTTCAAGCATTGGTTTTAGTGTTCTTCTAACACGTTCAGACGCATATTCACTTAAGAAAACAGCAGTCATGATTCCAATCGGCCCAGCAACGAGCATGGCAATAATGGAAGAAATAATCGTACCGTTAATAAGTGGCAGTACACCGAATTCAGGATTTTGACTTAATGGTTTTAGTACAGTGCCAGTAAAGAAGTCCATAATCGGTACACGTTTGAAAAACTCAATGGTTTCGATTAAAAGTGTATAGACAATTCCAATCGTAGTAAGGATGGAAACAGCAGCAATTAAGAAGAGAAGAGCTGGCATCACCTTTTCGGTTATGCTTGTTAAGTTTTTTCCGTTTTTCTTCTTAGCAATCATATCTTGAATACTTCTTTTGTCTTGATTGTCTATCTTGTTGTCCAGTGCCATCAAGGGGCCCCCTTTCCAGAGCAATAACTCACAAGAAGATGAGAGCGTACGCAGCCCTCATCTTCTAGGTTAAATAATGGTTCAATTAGATAGATGTTTTACAGTGAACGCTTCTTTGTTGAGATAAGAGTGAAACCATTAGTAGAAACAAATTCCGCTAATGGTTCCTCCTACCTTATTTTAGAGCTTCTAAATCGCTAACTAGACTTTGTGCTTCTTCTTCAGGAATTGGAGCAAAGCCAGTTTCCCCAGCGAATTCATTAACATTGTTCATGATATAGAGTGCATAATCAAGTACTTGCGGCTTTTCTTTTGCATGGTTTACGTTTAAGTACGTGAACACTGGTCGAGTGTAGCCAGCGTAGTCGCCGTCTTCAGCAATCGTGTCTAGTGATGGCTCTACTGGACCATCGCCAAAGTCAATGCTTACAGCTTGTACTTTATCTTTGTTGTTGTCATAGTATCCGAAACCGAAGAATCCAATTGCGTTTTTGTCTTCAGCTACAAGTGTTACAAGAGTTGAGTAGTCTTGTTGTAAGTTAATATCACTTACTAGATCTTGCTCTTCTAAAATATTTTCATAGAAAAATTCGTATGTTCCATGGTTTTCATTTGGTCCATAAGTTTGAATTTTTTCTTTTGGCCATTCAGGGTTAATATCTGACCAGTTTGTATATTCTCCAAGGAAGATTCCTTTTACTTGATCTTGTGTTAATTCTTTAGCCCAATCATTCTCAGGGTTCGTAACGATAGTTAAACCGTCTAAAGCTACTTTTAATTCTTTTACTTCTATTCCAAGCTCTTCAGCTTTTGCTTTCTCTTCGTCTTTGATTAAACGAGAAGCATCGTTAAAGTCCGTTCCGTCTTCTACTAAGAATTTTTCAAATCCTGCACTAGTACCAGCGCGGCTAACTTCAACAGATACGTCTGGCTTTTCACCCATGTACTCTTCTGCTAATCTAGCCATTAAAGGATAAACCGTACCGGATCCGTCAATTACAACGCTACCTTCTACTTTTTCAGAATCGCCTTCTGAGCTTGCATTTTCAGATGATTTCTCTTCGCTATTGTCTTTGTTTTCTCCTTCTTTCGAATCCGATCCGCAAGCTGCAATTACTACTGCAAGAGCAGCGATTAGAAGGAACATAAGATACTTCTTGAACTTCATCAAAATTGCCTCCCCTATTTTGAGTAGATATAAAGTTGAGGTTTATCCCTCTCAATTGCTAGTATAGTAGCCAATTATTAAAAGAGTATGTTATGAATGTAAAGGTTTTGTAAATTTTTGTGGAATAACGGTCTTTTTTGTGCATAAGAAAGGAGGGTAGAAACATTCAAAAATAAGGTGAAAGTTGATGATACGGCTTAATAGATCGGGAGAAAAAGAGGGTAGGTTGGTTAGAGTAAGATGGATTCAAAAGTAAGTAATTATCTTTATATTGTAGTTTTGTTAAACTAATGTAAATGAATAGAAAAGAGGGTTATTTATGAGTGCTATTCAGCGTATATACTATAGATTATGGGAATATTACGGTCCGCAGGGGTGGTGGCCCGCCGAGTCGGTGTTTGAAATGATGGTGGGTGCAATTCTCGTTCAACGCACGAATTGGAACAATGTAGAGCAGGCGTTGCGCCGCCTTACTCCATATTTAACACCAGAGAAAATAGCGCGCATGTCTATCGAGGAGTTGGAGTCTGCAATCCGTCCAAGCGGTTTTTACCGGCAAAAAGCGAAGCGCTTAAAAGCTTTCGTCCGTTGGTATAAAGCATACGATTATAAGCCTGAAAAATTGCGGCATGCAGAAACAGATGCCCTACGTACAGAGTTAATGGGGATACACGGCATCGGTGCTGAAACGGCAAATGTTTTATTGCTTTATGCCTTCGATCATCCTGTTTTTGTTGTTGACGCTTATGCACGGCGGATTTTTGCTCGATTCGGTTTGGACATTCCCGAAAAGGAACCAGCATTCCGTATTCAAGTGGAGTCGGAATGCCCCTTGGATACAGAGGGCTTTAAGGAATTCCATGCATTGATCGTGCGGCATGCGAAAGAGCATTGTAAAATGAAACCTATTTGTTCAGGTTGTCCGCTGCTTGCTGATTGCCAACAAGTAGGAGTGACATAATAAAAGGCGTTGCCATATCATATGGTTGCGCCATAGCTGCTCGCAAACGAGAAAAAGTAGTCCGCAACTGTCGTAAGGTCGTTTATAAATACGAGGAAGTCGCCAGGTCGCTCGTAAAGACGAAACGTTGCCCGGGGGCATGCCCTCAGGCTGCTCGCGAAAGAGGAGAACCTGATCGCATAGCCCTCAGACTGCTTGCAAAGGAGGAGAATCCTCCCTCAGACTCTCGCAAAAGATGAACAGTCGTCCAACAAGCCTTTTCGTCGCTCAAGCCATAAAAGGAAATTTGCAAGCATTTAAAATCATCCATCATATAGGCACTGTGCAAAAAAAAGATACAGGTACTCCCCACACTTCCTAATTATAAAAAAAATAACTCCGGCTTGCTTGAAGCCGGAACTATTGATGGCTTATTTACCATGCAATTTTTCGTTAACCATATGATTTAACACATGATTGATACCGATTGTTTGATCGACATCGATTACAAAAGCAATTCCCTTACCAGCTCTGCTTAATTCTGCTTCTTCTTCAATGGCATCTAGGACAGCCTTCGTTTTATCTTTACTAATTAAGGTGAGGACGACTTCTTTTTCAGGCTCGATTAATATATTGAACAGCTTGGCTTTTTCATGAATCCCAGTGCCTCTTCCATTTAGAATCGTTCCGCCTTCTGCACCTGCTTTTTTAGAGGCGTCAACCACTTTATCACAGTTACCTTTATTGACGATTGTGATGATTAAATCATACATGATTTTATCTTCCATTTTCAGTTCCACATCTCCTTCATTAGGTTCGTTGTCATTATCTTCTAACCCTAATAAATGCTGTGTTCCGGTAATTTTTTTCGTGTCAATTACAAAGCCGATTCCTTGCCTTGGCTTATTTAAATTAACCGAGTCGATAATTGCTTGCATCACTTCGGGGTAAATGGTCTCTTCAACGATTGTTAAGATGATTTCTCTTTCCCGTTCAATCGGAATACCTAGAAATCTTTCCTTTTCATTGGTTCTGTAACCTCTTCCGAATAAGATCGCCCCCCCACGGGCGCCAGCTTCCTTAGAAGCACGTATGACCTTTTTGGCTTTTTCTTTTTTAACGATCGTAACGATCAGTTTCTGTCTCGGTTTCTTTGTGGACATACAGCTCCTTCTCCTTTCTGCTATATAAGATACCTAATGTTAAAACAGATAAAATAGGAGCCAAAGCTACAAGTGCAACCATGCCAAACCCATCAAGCAATGGGTCACGTCCCTCGGTTACGGAAGCAATGCCGACAAACATTGCTAAAATAAATGTTGCGGTCATTGGTCCTGTAGCAACCCCTCCGGAATCAAAAGCAATCGATGTGAACGTTTTCGATGAGTATTTTACCATAATCAGCGCAAGAATATAACCTGGCAGGATAAAAAACCAGATGGAGAAGCCGGCAAGAATACGAATCATGGATAACGCAACCGATAAACCAACGCCAATAGAAACGGTATAGAGCAGGACCTTTTCTGGGATGTATCCGCTAGAGGCCCTTTCTACTTGCTGGATGAGCACGCGAACAGCAGGCTCTGCATAAGTGGCGAAAAAACCAAGCACAAAGCCAATTGGGATTAGTATCCATGTATAATTAATCGCACCAAGACTTTTGCCAATTTGTTCTCCAATCGGTAAAAACCCAATATGGACTCCCTGAAGGAAAAAAGACAGCCCAAGGAAGGTTAATAGGATTCCTATTGCAATGTCGAGTAATTTGCGCATGCTAAGTTTTAAAAAAAACAATTGAAAGATAGCAAACAATATAATTAATGGAAGGAGTGCAATGGCAACCTCTCCCATTGTTTGACCAAACCCCTGAAAGATGTGTATATTCATCCGTAAATCACTCCTAAAATTAACACTGAAAGAATGGGGCCAAGAGAAGCTAAAGCAATGAGCCCGAAACCATCTTGAGAGGCTGACTTTCCTCTTAACACGGATGCCACGCCAACACCAAGTGCCATAATAAACGGTACCGTTAACGGTCCGGTTGTAACTCCACCTGCATCAAATGAGATGGGTACAAAAGTTGAAGGGGTAAAAGCCGCTAAAATAAAGATCATTCCATAACCGCCAGCAAGGATATATGTAATCGGAATGGAAAAAATAATTCGCATTAATGAGAGAGCGACAAATATTCCCACCCCTATAGCGACTGCTAGTATAAGGATGGTTTTAGAGATTTCCCCGTTGGATACTTGATCTACCTGTGTTGATAAAACACGTACATCCGGTTCAGCAATGGTGACAACAGCACCTAATAAAAAACCAAAAAACACGATAAGCCAAATAATTTTTGTTTTCGATAAGGCCGATCCTATCATTTCGCCGATAGGAAGCATCCCGATGTTAACTCCCAATAGAAATAGAATTAAACCTATTCCTACCATTAAAACGCCGATTAAAAATTGGATAAAAGTTTCTGTTGGTAACCAAATGAGCGTAAACTGTAAAACCGTAATCACGATTGTAATTGGTAAAATGGATTGAACTACTTCAATAATCGTTTCTTTTATATTATCCATCGACTTCCTCCTTCTTCTATAGGGTCTTTCTCAATATATCAACCTTATGCCACTAAAAGGGGTGTTTAAAAAACATTTATAAAATCCATTCTCAAGTAAGCTGCTAGTTTGCTAGGGCTAATGATGTTAAGGGAACATGGTGTATTGTCTAAGAAGTTAAATTTTTGTTTGGTGCGTACGATATTGAAAGGCATCTTCGTCTAGCTAAGACATTCAGGAACTAGCAAACTGGAAGCCAACATCTGCTTACCTTAATTTGTTGCTTTGTTTCTTGGTGTCTGCGGAAGTGCAAATTTTGTTTTGGCATAGATTTTATATGATATTTCTTCTATCCAGCGTTTCGCCATTTATTTTGCGGCGTGAGCTGTGGGGCTTTAGACAAGTTTCAACTCTTATCGAAAGGCAGATGGGTGCTTTCGGTTAGTTTTTTTATGCATTGTTGTTCATTATCGTAGGGTTGCTTGATTTTGAAAGGGTGTTCTTTGTATTTGGGTATATGAAATACGTTTTTAACTGTCTAGGGATATTGATACATGCTGTTTACGGCAGGGATATCCAAAAGTGGTATAAAAAATAATTATTTACAGTTAAATTATAGCATTATCACTAACAAGGAAAAATAATAACGCATAGAAATTGTAAAAATTCATGAGAAAACATACGAATAGCTCTTGAATATTTATTCATTATAGTGCATAATGTTTCAATAATAGATAGGTTAAAGGAGTGTCCGTTGTGGGGAAGAAAAAGATTGTTTTAGCTTATTCGGGTGGATTGGATACATCTGTAGCAGTTCGTTGGTTACAGGAAAATTACCATTATGATGTGATTGCCGTTGCGCTTGATGTGGGAGAAGGGAAGGATCTTGATTTTATTCAACGTAAAGCATTGCAGGTAGGAGCTGTGAAATCGTATGTAATTGATGCGAAGGCATTATTTGCGAATGAATTTGTGTTACCTGCATTACAGGCTAACTTATTATATGAAGGGAAATATCCATTAATATCAGCTTTATCGCGACCACTTATTGCAAAGATTTTAGTTCAAATCGCTAAAGAAGAAGGAGCAGTTGCGGTCGCACATGGATGTACAGGAAAAGGAAATGACCAGGTACGGTTTGACGTCGCCTTTACAGCGTTGGAGCCAAAGTTAGATATTGTGGCACCAGTCAGAGAATGGGCGATGTCAAGAGAAGAAGAAATTGCCTATGCTAAAGAGCATGATATTCCGGTGCCGATCGATTTGGATAATCCATTTAGCATTGACCAAAATCTTTGGGGTCGGAGTAATGAATGTGGGATTTTAGAAGATCCATGGATCGAAGCACCGCAAGAGGCATTTGATTTAACGACGGATCCGCAAGCAGCCCCAGATGAAGCGCAAATTGTAGAAATTGCTTTCGAGCAAGGGAAGCCTGTTTCTATAGATGGCAAAAAGCTGCCATTGCAAGAGCTTATTTTGCAATTAAATCAAATAGCAGGAAAGCACGGCGTCGGCAGAATTGATCATGTAGAGAATCGACTAGTTGGAATTAAGTCACGTGAGATCTATGAGGCTCCAGCAGCAGTAACGCTAATTGCTGCGCATCAGGAACTGGAAGCATTAACGTTAACCAGAGAGGTAGCACAGTTTAAGCCGTTAATTGAACAGAAACTGGCACAGGCTGTTTATGATGGTCTTTGGTATTCGCCACTAACGAAAGCATTAACTGCTTTTATTTCGGAAACGCAGAAGGACGTGTCTGGAATTGTGAAGGTGAAATTGTACAAAGGTCATGCTCAAGTGGTTGGTCGAAAGTCAGAACAGTCGTTATATGACTTTGATTTGGCGACGTACAATGCAGATGATGCATTTGATCATGAAGCAGCACTAGGTTTTATAAAATTATGGGGGCTGCCGACAAAAGTACATGCAACCGTAAATCAAACGCATGCCAACATGGGGGAATCTGTAAAAGAAGCGATTTTAGATGTGAAAGAAAGAGAAGATTTACCCCTATAAAATGGAATTTCGCCGGAGTTCACAATTGCCAGCTAAGATTGAGACGACATTAATGAAAATAAATTGCCAAGGCAGAAAGTAATGCCTTGGCAAATTTTATAGATTTCATAAAATTTTACTTTTTACAGCGCTTACTCCGATTTTTTTGTTTAATAGAAGCTATTCGCTTACCAACAATGAAAAATAACTGCTATAATATAGAGTATTCGTTTGAAAATGGCAAGGAGGAAAGAAACGTGGAAAAGGCAGGAAAAATGATAGTGCATATCGGCTTATTGTATATCATTTTCCAATTTGGTAACTGGATACAACGCACTTTGAATTTATTTATCCCAGGAAGTGTTATTGGAATGATTGTGTTGTTTCTATTATTAAGTACAAAACTCGTTCGAGTATCTTGGATTGAAGAAGGGGCCAATTACATTGTTGCTAATTTAGCCTTCTTTTTTATTCCCGTAACAGTTGGAATTATAGAGTATTATGATTTGTTTTTAGGAAAAGGATCTTTATTAATTTTAATCGTGTTAGTGAGCACGATGTTGGTCATGGGTGGCTCCGGATTTTTCAGCCAATGGCTGATGCGTAGAAAGGAATGGAAGCATGAGTGAGTTTTTGATTGCCATTTTAGCTATTTTTGGTACATTTGCCATTTATCATATTGCATTATGGGTTCATCGAACATGGAATTATTCGTTAACTGCTCCTGTATTAGTAGCTACCATCCTTATTATTGTGGTTTTAATTACTTTTCGTATCCCTTATGAGACATATATGGTTGGGGGGAAATGGATTAATGAACTGCTCGGACCAGCAGTAGTTGCACTTGCATACCCCTTATATAGATATAAAGATACATTAAAAAAAGTGGCTGCGCCGATAGTAGCAGGAACATTGCTCGGAGGGATTATTGGAATATCTACAGGCCTATTGCTTGCTCAGTGGGCAGGATTTGAATCAACTATTGTTTACTCTTTAACGCCAAAATCGGTAACAACGCCTGTTGCTATGGCGGTAACAGAAACGATCGGCGGGGTTATGCCGCTAGCTGCTATATTTGTCATGATTGCAGGTATTGGTGGTGTGCTCATGCACCATTATGTATTTCGGTTGTTTCAGGTAGATCACTATTTAGGAAGAGGTGTAGGCATGGGGAGTGCTTCTCATGCAATTGGGACGGCTACTTCTATGGAGGTGAATCAGCTGGAAGGTGCAGTCAGCACGATATCGATGGTCATGAGTGCATTGGTCGTATCAATTATCGCACCAAGCCTTGTACAACTGATGATGTAACAGGAGATGGCTTTATCTTCTCCAAATCTTTGAAAATGCGTTGGCTTGGAGTCTGAGATGTTTTATTCTATAACATAAGATGCTCGTAAAATCCCCATTTCCGGGAGATCGAGTAGATACCAATAAGTCTAAGTCAGGGATAACGGCACCTAAATTCCCGATTCGTTGGGCTTGTGAGATGTTGAACGCAAAAAAGGCATTGCAACAGGACAAGGAAAGCCTCGGAAGCGACGCCTCGCACGCAGAAAAAGCGTTCTTCTTTTTCAAGGACAAGGAAAGCCTCGAAAGCGACGCCTCGCACGCAGAAAAAGCGTTCTTCTTTTTCAAGGACAAGGAAAGCCTCGAAAGCGACACATCGCACGCAGAAAAAGCGTCTCTTCCTTTTCAACGGCGCTTGCGGTTTGAGCCTTTCTACTTTATCAGTGGAGGATGAAATTTCACTTTATCAACGGGGAGGCGTTTCTCCCCGTAACATTTAGTCTAGGCTAACTTGAAGCCCGATATTGTTTGGAATAAAATATCATCCTTATCCCGCATATATCCCACATAAAATTGCCAGTGAGTCCTCGCCCCCCTATCCTACGAGGTGAATCCAGGAGGATAGACCTAGCTCAAACTGCCTGTTCTTCTAATAGCTAGTAGGAGATAAAAGAAATCCCACGGATTGAAGCTTCACTTTTTATTACATTTTCCTTCAAAAGACTACCTATATTTGCCAAAAATGTTCCTTTTTTCTCTAGTCAAGGGGTAGTGTTCTTTAAAGACGTGAACAGAGCTATGTTACTGTTTTAATGACGTTTATTTAACCAAAGGACGCCTGATTTTGCAATCCGTGGTAATAAACCAGTCAATGGCTTCTGCATCATATTGCCAAATCCGTCTGATTTTCCAAGCGAGCCTAATGTCCCTTTTAGTTTAATTTCCTTTGGTTTCTTTGGTTGTTTGCCTTGCAGTACTGCTAATAATACTTCAGCGACTCGTTCACCTTGCTGACCCGCAAGCTGGCCGCTTGGGGAATATTCCGAAGAAGCGCAGTCACCAACTACATAAATATTCGTGTTTTCTGGTACTTGAAAATATTCATTTACAATGATTTTTTCTTGCTCATCTTTGTCAAAAGGGAGCTCCCTAACTAAATAATTTGGTCTAACGCCAGCCGTCCAAATGGTAACATCGTTCACATAACAGACACCATTATTACAGACGCCATCTTTTTCTACATATTCGACATTTGCATGATGCAATACATCGACATCATTCGCTACGAACCACTCGGATACATATTGCTGAATCTTTGGGTCAAATGCTTTTAACACCGTTGCACCACGATCAAGTAAGCGAATATTAAGGTCCGGTCTACTCTCTCTAATCTCTGAAGCTACTTCAATACCACTCAACCCGGCGCCAACGATAGAAACCTTTCCATATGCCTTTAAATCACAAACAGCAAGTCCTGTTTTTCTTGCATTGGAGAACGTCTGTACACTATGGGTAAATTCTTGTGCTCCTTCAATGCCATGATAATTATCCTCACATCCTAAGCCGATAACGAGGTAATCATAAGCTATGATTTCACTCATATTGGAAAAAGAGATCGCTGCATTGGATGTATCAATTTTCGCAATTTCTCCAAAAACATAACGAACTCGTTGATCGTCTGGAAAATGGAGGCGAACATCCTTATCTGCAGACGTACCAGCAGCAATCGTATAAAACTCTGTTTTTACGGAATGATATGGATTCCTGTCGACAAGGGTGATTTCAACATCCTCTGGTAGCTGATGGTCAAGTAATCCTAATAGCGCTTTCAGTCCGCCATATCCCCCACCTAATATGACTAATTTTTTCATGCCACAAAACCCCATCTCTAAAAATTCTTTTAATTTGTTCAAACGCTTATCATGAAAATATAACTCCAACTTACTATTTTAACGGAGTAAATTTATTTGAACAACCCCTTCTATGCTTATTCTAGCGAACATGATGAACGATGTCACCACTTGAATCCGGTTGGTTTTATGACAGAATATTAGTAATGTTGATACACTTTAATGAACAAATAACTAGGTACTGTTCACCCAACATAGCTATGTTATACTAGGCAAAAAGGGAGGAGATGTATTGGAAACAAAGGCAATTCAAGATATTTACCCTGAAGATTATGCTTGGTGCTATGGATGCGGCAGACGAAATGAAACGGGTCTTCATTTGAAAACAGTATGGGACGGGGAGAAAACGGTGACTACGTATACACCACGCGAAGAGCATATTGCAATCCCTGGGTTTGTGTATGGAGGGTTACTAGCTTCGTTAATAGATTGTCACGGTACTGGTTCTGCCTCGATGACTCTTCATAAGAAAAACGGGCATGTCATAGGCGATGGAGCTCAAGCGCCTCGATTTGTAACTGCTTCGCTAAAAGTGGATTTTATGAAACCGACTTCACATGGTGCAGAACTGAAAGCGATTGGGGTAGTGGAGGAGCTTCATCCTAAAAAGTTTAAGGTGATAACGGAAGTATATGCAGATGAGGTTTGTTGTGCTAAAGGAGAAGTTATTGCAGCTGTTATGCCAGATGCATTTAAACCGAATCGTTAAAAAAGCAGTGATGAAGCGACATGTCAGCTTATTAAACGGCTATAATTATATTAACCATAATGATCAGTGTTCACTTTATATAAACGAAATGAGGTATAAAGGAGTAACTATAAAACGATGCAAAGACTTACTACAAGTTCTTTATTGGACGTAATTGGAGAGCTATTTTCCGATGAAATTTCCATAGCTGTAACTTCGACGACAGAATATATTTACTATCGGCCAAGCCTGCGTGTTGATTTAAAGATTCGCCCGGGGGATCCAATCAAAGAAGGTACGTTAGCAAATAAAGCAATCGTGACGGAACAAAAGGTGTCTGAATTTATCGATCGTCAAGTGTATGGTATTCCTTATCATGGAATGGCTGTACCATTTCATTATCAAAATAAATTAGAAGGTTGTGTTATGGCTATTTATCCTGCTTTAACAGAAGGAAAATCAGTCATTACGGTAAAGACATCAGACGGGTGGAAACCACTCTCATTTAGTGATGTGCTCTATTTAGAAGTAAAGGACAGAAAAACATGGGTGGTTACGAAAGAATTCACGGGTATACATCGAAAAGCGCTCCAGGAATTTGAATATATGTTACCGAGAGAGTATTTTATCCGCTGTCACCGTTCATTTATCGTAAACGTAAATCATATTACACATATTTATCCAGATACCCATTCCACTTTTTTATTAGCTATGGATAACGGGGATCAACTTCCAGTTAGTCAATCATATTCCAGCTATTTTCGTAAATTACTAGGGTTTTAAAACTAGCTGTTTTAAACGATAAATTTACTGTTTCAAACCGATTCTATCTATCTCTGTCATAGAACCGCAAAAAAGAAAGCGCTTCATATAAAATAGATTGTAAATTCTTAATAAAATGGAAAGGGGTCTAGGGATGGGGAAACAACTAGATAGAATCGGTGATGCACGTTTACATGATCGAATAGTGAGTGCAGAAACGGCAGCAGCTTGGATTCAAGATGGCATGACGCTAGGCTTAAGCGGCTTTACCCGGGCAGGGGATGTAAAAGCTGTGCCAACAGCGCTTATTCGACGAGCCAAATCTGGTGAAAAGTTGAAGGTCAATGTGTTTACAGGTGCTTCTTTAGGCTCTGATATTGACAAAATGATGGCAGAGGCAGGTATGATTCATAAACGCTTACCATTTCAAGCAGATCCAACAATGCGAAAGAAAATAAATGCTGGGGAACATTTATTTGTGGATCATCATCTTTCACACACAGCAGAAATGGTGCGAGCGAATGTATTAGAACCGGTAGATTATGCAATATTGGAAGCGATTTCGGTAACGGATGACGGGCAGGTCATTCCGACAACATCGATTGGAAATTCGCTTGTATTTGCTGAACATGCTAAGGCAATTATTATTGAAATTAATACCGCACAATCAACAGCACTAAAAGGAGTGCATGATTTATACAGTCCGAATTCGCAAGGGGAGCGAGAGCCAATTCCGCTTAAAGAAGTCGAGGATCGGATTGGCACAATAGGTATTCCAATTGATATAGATAAGGTTAAAGGAATTGTGTTTACGAATCAGCCGGACTCTCCTTCTACGATTGTGCAGCCAGATCAGGAAACAGAGATTATGGCTGGACACTTATTGGATTTTTTACGACAAGAAATTGACCAAGGGCGCTTAACTGAAAAGTTGGCACCCTTACAATCTGGAATTGGATCGGTGGCAAATGCAGTACTTCATGGCATGATTCATTCGGAATTTAAGGATTTGGAAGTATATTCGGAAGTCCTACAGGATGCTGTGTTCGATCTAATCGATGCAGATAAAGTAAGCGTAGCCTCATGCTGTTCGATTACACTGTCGAATGGGAAAATGCAGGAGGTATTTAGCAACTTTGATAAATATCGTGACAAAATTATTATGCGTCCGCAAGAAATTTCCAATCATCCGGAAATTATTCGTCGTTTAGGAATTATCGCAATTAATACTGCATTGGAAGCAGATATATATGGCAATGTAAATTCGACGCACGTATCTGGAACAAAGATGATGAACGGCATTGGCGGTTCTGGGGACTTCGCCCGAAATGCTAGGTTAGCCATTTTTGTAACCAAATCAATTGCAAAGCAAGGAGATATTTCCAGTATTGTTCCATTTGTATCTCATGTAGATCATACCGAGCATGATGTAGATGTACTTGTTACTGAACAAGGTTATGCAGATTTAAGAGGGTTGGCACCAAGAGAGCGTGTGCCGTTAATTATAGAAAATTGTGCTCACCCAATGTATCGGGAGCAATTATGGGATTATTACAGAGAAGCGTTAAAAGGTGGCGGGCAGACACCTCATAATTTGGAAAAAGCATTTAGCTGGCATATGAATTATGCGAAAAATGGTACGATGCGTGAACTTGTAGGACAAAGATAACGGCTGATTAGATGCATGAAAACAAAGGGGTTAGACATAATATATATAAGCTTCATTTCTATATAGAGATGAAGCTTTTTTGTTGTATAGGAAACAATAAAATTAGGTGCTTGTGGATAACGAAATAACCGACTAGTCACGTCCGGCTCCATCACCCAGCAACGATGCGACTTTAGAAATGCGCCCTACGATAAGGCCTCATCGGTTCGTCACAAAGAGGAAGGCCAACTAAAAACGGGCTTGCCGCCCAGACGTCGGCATACCCCAGTTTTAGTGGCATGATTCCTTTATCTTTAGTTGATTCGTTCCATCCACTACGTTGCTAAACGGGCGCCCCGCGCCTTTGTTGTATCTAAAAAATGAGCCTGATCATTTCTTTATCATGCATTAAGGTGCTGTAAGGATTCCCACTTCAAGAACTGGAGAACCATACAACAAGTCTAAGTGGGAGATAACAGTACCTTAATGCCCTTTTTGTAAAAGGTCTTTAGGTCATACCATTACGGTACTAACAGGTAATGAGGACTCCAAGAATATTCCCACTAACTGAAGTTTCACTTTAGTGTAGATCATTTTGAGCCCGGGGTGGGTCCAGGTAATGTTGAAGAAGTATTTTTTATCGAGGTGAGAAAATGCAATCATCAGGGGTTTTCCTTGATCGTGATGGTGTTATTAATGAAGTATTATCAGAACGTGTTAAGTTTGTTAATCAGCCAGAAGATTTTTACTTGTTACCCGGTGTAGGTGAGGCGATAAAGCAATTTAACAAACTAGGATACTTCGTGTTTGTCGTTACGAATCAAGGCGGAGTTGGGCTTGGTTACATGACAGAAGGTGAATTAGCGAAAGTTCATCAAAAAATGGCAGAAGAATTAGCGCTTTATGGTGCAGTAGTTGATGCAGTTGCTTATTGCCCGCATAAACCACATGCCGGATGTGCATGCAGAAAGCCAAATGCTGCTATGATAACTCGCTTAGCTAAAAAGTACAATATTGATTTAACGACGAGCTATATGGTAGGTGATCGCCATGAGGATATGGAAGCAGGAAAAAATGCTGGTACAGCAACAATATTAGTAGGGGAAAGAGAGAAGAATCTCCGCTATGCGGATATGGTGTTTCCTGATTTATCATATGTGGCTACCTATCTAACAGGTGTTCAGGCAATGAAGAAACAATAATAAAACTTTGTTAGACAGAACAGGATGCTTTTTTACTACATCGTAACTAAAAATTGAATTTGCAAAATTGCGAATAAATCAGGGTTTTATCTTTCCGTGTATCGAATTTTTTATCCATGAGTGGATTTCTAGAAGCTTAGAAGCTGGGGGATCATGGTGGATGCAGATATTATTGTTGTCGGCGCAGGATTAGCGGGTATTGTTACTGCAACGGAAGCAGCAAATGGTAACAGAACGTGTTTTATTATTGGACCAAGAACCAGAGCAATCTTTTGGAGGGCAAGCTTGGTGGTCATTTGGCGGTTTATTTTTAGTGGACTCGCCAGAACAGCGTCGCATGGGGATTACCGATTCTAGTGCATTGGCATGGCAGGATTGGCTTGGTACAGCAGGATTTGATCGCAAGGAAGACAATTGGGGAAAGAAATGGGCAGAAGCTTATGTGGAGTTTGCGTCTGGTGAAAAACGGGCATGGCTTCATGAAATGGGAGTGCGCTTTTTTCCTGTTGTCGGCTGGGCAGAAAGAGGTGGACAACTGGCTGACGGCCACGGTAATTCTGTGCCACGATTCCACATCGTTTGGGGGACAGGACCAGGTATTGTAAAGCCATTTGTTGACAGGGTGCAAACACATATAGATAACGGTTTGATTCAGTATTTACCGAGGCACCGTGTGGATGAGCTGGTAACAAATGATGGTGTGGTATCAGGCGTGAAAGATTCTATTCTTGAAGCAAGTTATGTTGCAAGAGGAGAAGTGAGTTCAAGGAAAGTCATTGACCAATTTGATTATCAAGCTGAGGCAGTTGTCGTAGCGATCGGGGGAATAGGAGGGAACTTGGACTTGGTTTGTAAGCATTGGCCTAAACGCCTAGGTCCGCCTCCAAAACAAATGCTTTCTGGTGTTCCAGCACATGTAGATGAACGCATGCTTGCTATTTCAGAGAATGCAGGAGCAAGAGTCGTTAATCGTGATCGCATGTAGCATTATACAGAAGGAATTAAGAATTGGAAAGCCATTTGGCCGCAACATGGTATCCGTATATTGCCGGGCCCGTCGTCCATATGGTTAGATGCGGAAGGAAATCGATTAGCGGCACCTAATTTCCCCGGGTTTGATACGGTAAGTACGCTAGAAGCAATTCAAAACACAGGTTATAGCTATTCATGGTTTATCTTAAATCAAAAAATTATAGAACGAGAATTTGCTTTATCCGGATCAGAACAAAACCCAGATTTAACAGGAAAAAGTTTGAAAAAAGTATTAAAGCGATCTTTACCGGGAGCGCCTAAACCAATTCAAGCGTTTATGGATAAAGGTGAAGACTTTATTATTGCGTCTAATTTAGATAACTTAGTGATCGGCATGAATCGATTAACGAAAGAAAAACGGTTACACGTGTCACATATTGAAAAACAAATTCGTGCTAGGGATAGGGAGATGGACAATCGATTTACAAAGGATGCCCAAGTAACCGCTATTCGAGGCGCTCGTTATTATACAGGTGATCGGTTGATTCGTGTTGCGGCTCCTCATCAGTTATTAGATTCAAAAAATGGACCGCCCGTTGCTGTTCGGCTTCACATACTTAGCAGGAAAACATTAGGAGGCTTGCAAACCGATTTATTAGGACGTGTTCTTGATAACGACAATAAACCGATTACAGGGTTATATGCAGTAGGGGAAGCAGCGGGGTTTGGTGGTGGCGGCATTCATGGCTACCGATCATTGGAAGGAACCTTCGTTGGAGGCTGTTTATTTACTGGCAGGCAAACGGGAAGAGCGCTAGTTACAGAATTCCGCTAACAACGAATGGTTTTCCCGAAATGAATCTGCTTCTTTATGTAAAGCTAATAAATTTTAGGTTGTGAACAAATGTCAGATAACCTTGATACAGGATTAGCGGAAACCATTATAAATAAGGCAAACCCGATTCCGTGGTGGTCGGGTTTGCCTCAATATTTCTGTTTTGAAATGTTAACTTCTGATCGATTTAGATCACCATATGCTAGCTTAAGTCGCAGACAGCTTTAACCAATAGCATTCTGAAAGTTTATTCAATCTCCTTATAAAAATTTTGTTCTGTCAGTGCAGACCAAATACAGTTTTTACGATAAGCGGTGAATTCGCTCATCTAAGCTTGGGTGTGTCGAAAAGATAGACGCTTTTTTATTGCCGTTAATTTTTAACGTAGCAATTGATTTTTCTTCCTCACGTACACGACTAGAATACATTTTTAGAGCTTCCAATGCATGTCGCATTTTGTCTTTACCTGCTAAGTCAGCTCCTCCTCTGTCAGCATGAAACTCCCGATGTCTTGAATAAGCAAATACAATGAGACTACCAAGAACAGAAAAGATAATCTGGAAGAATAAAATCGCAAGAAAATGGACAATAGGTGCCAACTCTTCTTTTACAAAGCGCGTCACGATAAAAGCTGCGATTCGAGCAAGGAAGACAACAAATGTGTTTACAACTCCTTGTAACAGCGTCATCGTCACCATATCGCCATTAGCAATGTGCGCAACTTCATGGGCAATAACTCCTTCCATAGCATCACCATCCATTTCGTGCAACAGACCGCTCGATACTGCAATAAGTGATCGTTTTTTACTAGGACCTGTAGCAAAGGCGTTTACTTCCTTTGCATCATAGATACCTACTTCAGGCATATGCATTAAACCTGCAGAACGAGAAAGACGGTGCACGGTGTCGACAATTTCTCGTTCTTGCTGGCTTAGATTGTCATTCGGATCGAGCACGTGGACGCCCATCATTTTCTTAGCCATCCAACGAGATAGACCTAATGATAAAAACGAGCCAGTAAATCCAATGATGGCGCTAAAAATGAGTAGCGTTCCAAGCTGTAATTGACCATCTTCTCCAATATAATTCCATGTTCCTGGTATAAGCATAAAAATAATGCTGATCGTTACTAACACTAAAACGTTCGTCAATATAAAGTAGAAAATTCGTTTTCCCATCCACTATTCTCCCTTTTTATTTTTTTGCCATAATGAGACAAGATGTGATCATCTGTTGCTCATTCATATGCAATTATACTGCGTTTCATAACAGCTTCATATTCGTTATTTCATTATGTCATATGCTTGAGTAAAAATACATTGCTATTTAAAATGGAACTAATAATAATTTGGCGTGTTTGTTTATACATCTCCATTTAAAGCTCCTTACTTCATATTAAAATTGTTTTGTAAGAGCTAACAACAGGCCAAGTAAAAAATCCCTTTGGTTATTATTTGTAAGTTAATTATTTGACAATAGTATATTAATCTATTATTATTGTTACATAAAGTAACCTGGTTGTAAAATAACAGAGCTACTTTGTGAATAAATTGCAGCAAAATAGGGAAGTTTGGAACATAAATAAGGTGTTCACAAGGTTTGATGAAACCTTATTAGCTATATGATGATATATCGTATGTTTTGGGTGATTTATGTAATAAACTTATACATTGAAGAGCATCCTAAAACATATCTCATCTTACTTGGAACAAGAACTTCAGTTAAAGTCTGCAAGAAACATAAAGGAGATAACGCCATGGAAAAAGTAAAATTAGCAGTCATTTATTACAGTTCTACAGGGATTAATTATCAACTAGCAAACTGGGCAAAAGAAGCAGCAAGTGAAGCGGGTGCAGAGGTAAGACTTGTAAAAGTTCCTGAGCTTGCGCCTGAAGCAGCCATTGCGTCCAATCCAGCATGGCAAGCACATGTTGAGGAAACAAAGGATGTGCCAGAAGCTACTTCCGATGATATTGAATGGGCGGATGCCATCATTTTCTCAACACCAACTCGTTTCGGAAATGTTGCTGCACAAATGAAACAATTTATTGATATGCAAGGAGGGCTTTGGGCATCTGGTAAAACAGCCAATAAAGTCGTAAGTGCCATGTCGTCTGCCTCTAATTCCCATGGTGGACAAGAAGCTACTGTATTATCTCTATATACATCGATGATGCATTGGGGAGCAATCATCGTCCCTCCAGGCTATACGAATGAAGTTGCTTTTACATCAGGTGGTAACCCGTATGGTGTAAGTGTGACGCAAGGAAAAGATGGAAAAATGGTAGAAGATGTTGAAGAAGCTGTGAAGCATCAAGCAAGGCGTACGATTGAAGTTGCGAAGAAAATAAAAGCTTAAAAAACGAACTAGAAGTGAGAGCGAAGTAATTTAGAAACGGCATATTTTTGACTATAACAGGACTGATTGAGACATAAGTTATCGATCAGTCTTTTTTGCTAGAATAAGAAAGTATAAACTTAGGTGCTTATGGATAATGAAATAACCGAATAGCCACGTCCGGCTTCAGCGCCCAGCAACTAGGCGACTTTAGAAATGCGCCCTACGATAAGTCATCGCCGGTTCGTTACAAAGAGGAAGGCCGACTAAAAACGGGCTTGCCGCCCGACGTCGGCATACCCCTGGTTGCAGGGGCATGATTCCTAAATCTTTAGTTGATTCGTTCCATTCGCTACGTTGCTAAACGGGCGCTTGCGCCTTTGTTCCATTGATAAAATATAAATACCTGTTTTATTATAGATATCTTACAAGGCTTGCTAAGCTTTAGGTGAAAGATACATATAAGGATAATTTGAGCGTTGCGATATAATTAAAACGCGATCCATTTTAAAAATATCAAGCTGGCGGAAGTACAAAAAGAACGAGGCGGAAATAAAACAGCTATTACAAAAACAGAAGGATTAAGGAATCAATGTAAGTAAAAAACGGTCCATGCTTCATGCTGACCGTTTTATTATGAGTCTGTACAGGATATTCGGATATTCATAGTGCTGAAACCATTTAGCTATAACCGATCATTGCTTGTTGGGATTTACAACCATTTAAGAAGTTCCATCACTCGTCTCATCCATTAACTCGCTAATAATTTCAAAGGACCGCAAGCGATCTTCCAAATGAAAGATTTGCGAACTAATAATCATTTCATCGGCCTCTGTTTTCGTTAAGAAATGTTCCAGCCCTTGCTTGACCTTCTCTTTATTACCAATAATCGTCGTTGTTGGGTTAAGCGTTTGTTCAATTGCTTGTAATTCGAATGCGGAAAAATGGGCTTCGATATTTTCTATAGGTGGTTGTAATTTTGTCGGTTGTCCACGACGCAAATTCAAAAATTGCTGTTGTAAGGAGCTGGCGATATATTGTGCCTTTTCATCTGTATCTGCTGCAATGACGTTTAGACCTACCATTGCATGGGGTTTTGGCAGCTGTTCCGATGGTTTAAATTGCTCTCGGTACAATTGTAATGCTGGTATCGTATATGCTGGAGCAAAGTGACTGGCAAAAGAAAAAGGCAACCCTTTTTGTGCTGCTAATCTTGCGCTGAAATCACTTGAACCTAACAACCAAATAGGAATATCCAAACCTTGTCCGGGGACAGCTTTTACGCGAGATACTGGTTCCTTTGAAAAATAATCCTGCAATTCATTCACTTGCATTGGAAAATCTTCGACACGCATGTTTAACGTCCTGCGCAACGCATAAGCGGTTGCTTGATCCGTTCCCGGCGCACGTCCAAGACCTAGATCAATTCTGTCTGGATAAAGTGATTCTAATGTGCCAAACTGTTCTGCGATAACAAGTGTTGCGTGGTTAGGAAGCATAATTCCACCTGCACCGACGCGAATATGGCTTGTTTTTTCAGCAATATGTCCGATTAGTACAGAAGTTGCTGAACTTGCAATACCAGGCATATTATGATGCTCTGCTAACCAATAACGGTTGAATCCGAGCGCTTCTACATGTTTTGCTAATTGTACACTATGCTGAAAGGACTCACTTGGGTTACTACCTTCATTTACTGGGGCTAAATCTAACACCGATAATGGAATATGATGAAAGGTTTTCGCTATTGACATGTTACCATTCCCTTCATTCTTCTTAATAAGCAATGATAAGTGCTTTTTTCTTCATCGTCCAATTTTCCGCTCATAATATGGTCCTATAAGTGCATGTTCATCCTTTGTGGTGGCGCAACAGTTCACAGAAATATTCAAGTAGAGGGAAGTAACCTTAAAGGTATTCATCGGGCGATGGATTTTCTGCATGCCAATACGAAAAGCTTGCTAAATTCCAATTTACAGGATGGAAATTATATTTCTGCACGTGACAAAGATGTCATCGTTATTGGGGGTGGCGATACAGGGACGGATTGTTTGGCAACGGCAGTACGGCATAATTGCAGAAGCCTTACACAATTTGATATTTATGATAAAAAGGGTCTCGCACGTGATATCGAAACAAACCCTTGGCCCACAATATCCGAAAATCCACCGTATAGAATATGGACATAAGGAAGCAGCTAGTGTGTTTGGTAGTGACCCAAGAGCTTATGCGGTAATGACGAAGAAATTTGTCGGTGATTCCAAAGGTCATGTGAAGGAAGTTCATACGATTAAAGTGAAGCTTCGATTTGACAAAGCGGGAAATAAAATACGGGAGGAAATTCCTGGAACAGAAAGAGTTTGGCCAACAGATCTAGTCTTGATTGCGATTGGTTTTCGGGGCCCAGAGCAGGATCTGTTAGAGCAAATAGGTGTTGAAACCACAGAAAAATCAACGGTGGCAGCAGAATATAATGACTACCGGACAAATGTAGAAGTTGTTTTTGCAGCAGGAGACATGCGCCGTGGACAAAGCCTCATTGTTTGGGCTATTACGAGGGACGTGGAGCAGCAAAAGAATGCGATCGTTATCTGATGGGAGAAACAACGCTCCCTTCAAAGACCTTAAGAAGGTAGAATACCGCTTAATATGCTATCCAATATTAGTGATTTCTACCTTTGATGATAAAAAATAAGTACCGGGGGAGGGACTCCCCACCTTGCGTAAAATGAATAAGAACTTGCTTTATCAGAAATAAATTAATGATTACATGTGCTTTTACCCTCGTTTCAAGTCACAGATACGAAAAATCGTTAGAAGTAAACGCAGGGATTTGCAACAACTCCTTTCATGAAGTAAGATAATATGGTGAATCATCATTTTATAAAGTGAATCTTCAAACAGTGGTTTTTTCTTTCACCTCCCACTGCTTGTTAGTACCGTGAAGGGAGGACCTAAAGTCCTCTGAGCGAATCGGTCATTTAGGTGCTGTTATCTTCTACTTTGACTTGGTGTAATGGATTCTCCAACTCTCGAAGCCTGAGACTTACAGCACCTTCTATCGGGATAAACGGAATATGGATCACTCTGAAAACTAGATTATCTAGAAATGAGGGTAAATGCATGAGTAAATCATCCATTTATGGATTAACATACGAACAGTTGAAAGATTGGTTAATGGAGCATGGACAGCAACGCTTTCGCGTCGATCAGGTCTGGAATTGGTTATATAAGAAGCGAGTACATCAATTTTCCGATATGAAAAATGTTAATAAACAGACCATTGCGCTATTGGAAGAGCATTTTGTACTTGGAACATTAGCAGAAGAAGTGAAGCAGGAATCGAAAGATGGTACGATCAAATTTTTGTTTCGCCTAGCGGATGGTAATTTAATTGAAACAGTGCTGATGCGATTTAATTACGGTTTATCAGTTTGTGTTACGACCCAGGTTGGCTGTAATATCGGGTGTAGCTTTTGTGCGAGTGGATTGTTAAGTAAAAGCCGTGATTTAACAAGTGGTGAAATTGTTGAGCAGATTATGATGGTGCAAAAGCATCTTGATACACGCGGTGAGGAAGAAAGAGTGAGTCATATTGTCGTGATGGGAATTGGTGAGCCATTGGATAACTTTACCCATTTAATGAATTTCATCTACGTAGTAAATGATGATCGAGGATTAAATATTGGCGCAAGACATATTACCGTGTCTACAAGTGGACTAGCTCATAAAATTTATAAATTTGCCGATACAGGTGTACAAGTAAATTTAGCTATCTCCCTTCATGCACCAAACAATGAATTGCGACGGAGTATTATGAAGATCAATAAGGCGTTTCCAATCGAAAAGCTCATGAAGTCTGTTGATTACTATTTGGAAAAAACAAATCGTCGGATCACGTACGAATATATTATGCTAAAAGATGTGAATGATCATCAGGAAGAAGCTTTACAACTGGCAGAATTATTACGTAACCATCGTAAGTTAGCATATGTTAATTTGATTCCTTACAACCCCGTAGATGAGCATAGCCATTATCAACGCAGTGATTCAGAAACGATTCAAATGTTTTTTGAAACGTTGAAGGGACAAGGCATTCATTGTGGCGTACGCTGGGAAAACGGTGCGGACATTGATGCTGCCTGCGGACAATTAAGAAGCAAACAAATTAAAAAAGAAACGGCAAAATAAACGAAGGAGCCTAGGCGATGAGCTTAGGCTCCTCATTTCTGCTCTGCAAGCAACCCATTTTATTGTCTAATTCCTACGCGTACTCTCTACCTAAACTTCAGCCGTTTAGCTTGAAGGTGAACAAAAACTCCTCCATATTTGTCAGCTGCTTCATTATAAAAACCGCTTTCTAACATCTGGAGATGGGAGTTCACAGCTATCTTTTTTTCCAAACCAGCGGTAGCGATTATTAGCGATCCGGTCATAAAAGAAATCACGAATCGGTTTTGGAATCAAAATAAACGCATATAACAGCTTCCATGCTCCTGTCAATTCTTTACATATATGAAGTACAGCTGTTGATTTGCTGTAGTACTTATCGTTATCGATTAAAATTAAACTGCTCAAATCATTAATGATTTTATGCTCAAACACCAATTTTTGCCCTGTATCCCCTTGGAGCGATGCAAATAAAAATTGCTCTTGTTTATCGTGTTTCAAGATGAATTGTACACTCTGATCACAGAAGTGGCACACACCATCAAAAAGAATGATTTTGCTCATGTTACGTTGACCTCCTTCGTGTATCCAAATTAGATGAGGAAACGTTAAACGGTACTTTACTTTGGTTCTACTATAGGAAAGGATAAGATTTTTTTGGTTTATAGTATAAGAAAAACAAAGGCTTCCACCATAAGACTTGGCGACAAGCCAAGTTTTTCTAAATAAAAAGTCTGTAGTTTAACGATAACATTTATAAAACCCATATTGCCAGCTATATCTAACACGGACATTTTGATACCATCCTTCTTGTTTAACTTGTTTTTCTTTTGGGAACAGTCCCTCTACAGGAAGAACTTTGGATTTTTTCAATTAAATGAGGAGGATAGAGTGATGTCAAAACAGCGACAAGACGGTGCTAAACAAGAACAATTAGATGCTTATCGGGTTCATGACGAGGGAAGAAAGCTGACCACAAATCAAGGGCTAAAAGTTTCTGAGGATGAATTTTCATTAAAAGCCGGAGTACGTGGTCCAACGATCATGGAAGATTTTCATTTTCGCGAAAAAATGACCCATTTTGATCATGAGCGCATTCCAGAACGGGTTGTACATGCACGGGGCTATGCAGCTCATGGTGTTTTTGAAGTATATGAATCGATGGAACCATACACAAAAGCAGATTTTCTAAAAGAGAAAGGGAAAAAGACACCTGTATTTGTAAGGTTTTCAACTGTTGCTGGCTCAAAAGGCTCTGGAGAGCTGGCTCGTGATGTCAGAGGATTTGCTACGAAATTTTATACGCAGGAAGGAAATTACGATCTGGTCGGCAATAATATTCCGGTGTTTTTTATTCAAGATGCGATCAAGTTTCCAGATTTCATTCATGCTGTTAAACCCGAACCGCATAACGGTATCCCACAAGCCGCATCCGCACATGATACCTTCTGGGATTTTGTAGCCCATAATCAAGAGACAGCACATATGGTGATGTGGCAAATGTCAGATCGGGCGATTCCACGTAGCTTTCGTATGATGGAAGGCTTTGGCGTGCATACGTTTCGCTTTGTAAATGATAAGGGTGAGGCAACTTTCGTTAAATTTCATTGGAAGCCGACATTAGGAGTTCATTCTACGGTTTGGGATGAGGCACAAAAAATAAATGGTAAAAACCCGGATTTTCATCGTCAAGATTTGTATGAAGCCATTGAAAATGGGGATTTTCCAGAATTTGAACTAGGTGTACAATTAATTGCTGAAGAAGACGCGGATTCATTTGACTATGATATCCTCGATCCAACCAAACTTTGGCCGGAAGAAGAGGTTCCCGTTAAGAAAATCGGCAAAATGACCTTAAATCGGAATGTGGATAATGTATTTGCCGAAACGGAGCAGGTAGCATTCCATCCAGGACATGTTGTTCCTGGTATTGACTTTACCAATGACCCTTTATTACAAGGACGGTTATTTTCGTATACGGATACGCAATTAATTCGTTTAGGAGGACCAAACTTTCATGAACTACCGATTAACCGTCCAGTATGTCCATTTCATAATAACCAACGGGATGGCTACGGAAGACATACGATTAATGTCGGACAAGTTAGCTATCACAAAAATGGATTAGCTCATAACACGCCAGAACCGGCTTCTCCTGAGCAAGGCGGATATGAACATTACCAGGAGAAAGTCGACGGCAGAAAGATTCGCGCAAGAAGTGAAAGCTTCAATGACCATTTTTCTCAAGCAGTTTTATTTTGGAACAGCATGAGTGAAGCAGAGAAACAGCATATCATTGATGCATTCAGTTTTGAGTTAGGAAAAGTGAAGAATGAAGATGTGCAGCAACAAGTAGTAAATATGTTTGCAAACGTAAGCTTAGATATGGTACAGGAAATCGCAGAAAATATCGGCGTGACTGCCCCGAAGGAAGGGGGATCTCCTATAACCAAAACTTCTCCAGCTCTAAGTCAGGAAAACACTGTTAAAACAGCGGCAACGAGAAATGTAGCTGTTCTTTTAGATAAAGGCTTCCATACCAAAGAAGTGATTTCTGTGATAAATCGATTAGTAAAACAAGGAATTCGCCCAGTAGTAGTTGCGAATAAGCGTGGAGAGGTTGCTGGAGCAGATGGTCAGACAATAGAGGCCAGCGAGAGCTTCTTAACAGCTGATTCCGTTCTTTATGACGCTGTTTATGTTGCCGGAAGTAGACAAATGAGTGAGAAGTTTTCCCAACAGGCAACCCACTTTATTCATGAAGCATTTCACCATTTTAAGCCAATAGGTTCCTCTAATGACGGTGCCACTTTATTGGAAGATAGCGGTATTACCCATGCGAAAGGGGTTATTTTGGAGTCATCTGTCAACGATTTTGTGGATGCCTTTAGCGAGGCAATTGCAATCCATCGTTTTTGGGATAGAGAAGTTCATTTCTAAAGCGTAAAAAATCCACCGCGTGTGCTGTTCCATATTTTCGGACAGTTACCGGCGGTGGATTGTTTTTATGATGATATATTAAGTCTAGGGAGAGCTAGAGTAGCCTTCTTATTGGACGAGATTTTACTGCTTTAGCATGCATGTTGGTAGAGTTATTTTTTCTATCGCTTTTTGTCATATGTTATCTCCTCAACTCTATCATGATGTGTATAGACATTCATGGCTCCTTTTCTTACAAAGCCGATTACCGTAATGCCAAGATCTTCGGCTAGCTCTAAAGCAAGTTTGGTAGGAGCTGATTTGGATATAAGAATACTTATCCGCATTTTGGCGATTTTTAATAGTACTTCGGATGAGACCCGACCACTAAATACAATGACTTTATCCCTTACAGAAGTCTGGTTCATCAACATATGTCCATACAGCTTATCAAGTGCATTGTGACGACCTATATCGGTGCGAATAAGCTGCACATCGTTAACAGTAGCCAAAGCTGCGTTATGCACGCCACCTGTTTGGCGAAATTGGTTTGACGCTTGTTGTAATTGTGTCATAAGCTGTAAACATTGATTACAAGAGAGACTTAAGTTTGACATAATTGTTTTAGCGGTCTTCACATCATTTTTAAAGTAAAACTGGCGGCTTTTTCCACAGCACGAACCGATAAATCGTTTCGAATGATCCTCTTGGTACGTATCAGGCAATTTCTCGATCTCCAAGTAGGCAAACCCAGCTACTACATCCACAGTCAGTTGCTGGATGGCTTTATATTGGAAAATAACTCCCTCAGATGCAAGAAAGCCAACGATCAGTTCTTCCACATGTTCGGGGGAGCAGACCATTGTAGCGAATTCCTTACCATTGATTATAATGGTTATAGGGTATTCTTCCGCCACAGAGGATACTTCTTTTGTAGCGCCCCCGTCATGAAAACGGACAATCTCCCAATCTGCTAAATTATCAGACATGTAATCCTCCCTTTTGTGCGTGTTCAAAGCGAAGGAATTGTAGTGTATTTTTAAACAACGCTTTTATGTGTGAGCACTCTTAATGACTGTCGATTTCTAATTCTTCCACTCGCTTTTCGGCATATTTAACATCTTTCTGTGCATAATAGGTGACGGCCTTTTCTAATATTACTGCTGTATTATATTCAGGTATGCCTGCGTATTGTTCGTATACGCCTTTGGGGATGAGAACATTTCCTTCTGGCCAATGCACTTCCAGATTTCCGGCTTTGACAGGGGCGAACTTGGCACGTCCTGCATATAACCCGTGCTGGTTATACACGACTACTTGTTCCCCTTCTTGAATATCAAGGGATGCTGCATCTTGTTGATTTACTAAAATATCATCTCTATGCGCATTGTTGAATGGATCTGTTTCACTATAAATCATCGAGTTAAATTGCTTTCCTCTACGTGTCGTGACATAAAAATGCCCTTCCGGCTTCCTTAATTCTGGAATGTCCATGGCAATGAGATTTCCTCTTCCATCTGGCGTTGGACAAATGCCATCCTCACAAAGCCAAGCACCACCCCATTGGAAAAGATCACCTTTTTCATTTAAATGCTGAATACCGTCATAATTAGGGGCAGCTTTCGCGATTTCTTCACGAATAGCGCGCGCATCTGGGAAGTGAATCAGGTCTTTAGCCTCGGGTCTTACTCGTTTTGCTAAATCTATATAAATCTCCCATTCTGAACGGGCTTCTTCAATACGGGGACCCTTAATCTCCGGTGAAAAATAGACCATTCTTTCTGTAGAGGTAGAAGTTCCCCCCCCAGGTTGCTCATACCTCGTCATTGCAGGTAACACAATGACAGCTTCTTTTGCATCGACTAGTGTAGACGTATTAAAAATAATATCTTGATGCACTCGTAGCTCTATATTTTCTAAGCATGATTGGACATAATCAGGATTTGGCATCGTCTCAAGAAAATTCCCTCCAGACATATAGTACAGCCTTAATTTTTTTTCATGGTCTTCGGGTAAGTGAGCATTCTCCAGTGATTCACCAACAATGTCTCCTTGCCAAGTCGGAATATCGAATTTCCAAACTTTCTCTACACGTTCACGGTGTTCGTCATTCATGCTTCCACCTGGCAAAGAAAATGGGTCTGCTCCCATCTCACCAGATCCTTGAACACCGGAGTGTCCACGAATTGGCATTAAGCCGCAATGCTCGCGTCCGATAAATCCCCGCAGTAATGCTAGATTTGCAACCTGTGAAATATTATCTGTACCAAATCGGTGTTGGGTTAGTCCCATCGACCAGACAAAGACAGCTGATTTGGAATTTGCTAGGATAGTAGCTAATTCGATCATCCTTTGTTTGGAGATACCGGAGGATTGCTCTAATTGTTCCCACGTATGGTTTTCTACTTTTGCTTGTAAAGCTTCTAATCCATTAACATGTGCTTGAATAAAGTCGTGGTTTAGAGCTGATCCAGGTTGTTCCTTTTCCATGTCAAACCAATGTTTCATAATACCGTGCATAAAGGCAATATCGCCACCAATATTCACTTGGTAAACATCATCTGCTATTTTGGTACCGAATAAAGCAGACTCTGCAATAGAAGGAATCCAATATTCATCCATCGATGGTTCATGATATGGATTAATTACAATGATTTTCGTACCTTTCTTTTTTGCGGCATACATATATTTTGTAGAAACGGGCTGATTATTAGCTGCGACAGACCCCCAAAACAGCAAAACGTCTGTGCCGATCCAATCTTTATAATTGCAGGTGGAGGCGCCAACACCTACGGAGCGGGTTAACGCTGTCTTGGATGGTGAATGACATATTCTGGATGCATTATCGATATTGTTGGTACCAAGAAAACGGGCTACCTTACCAAGCACGTAATACGTTTCGTTCGTTATACCGCGAGATGTAGAATAAAAGGAAAATTGTTTCTGTTGAAGTGCACGCATTTTGTCGGCAATATAGTTAAGCGCTTGATCCCAGGAAATACGTTGAAATTGACGGTCTCCCGGCTTCCGGATGAGCGGATAAGGAATACGACCGAGCTGGCGTAGTTCCGTGCTGTTCATTTTACGTAACGTTTCTATATCAGCATGCAGAATATCTTGTTTCATTGCTGGCATAGTATTCAAACGAAGAACATTTAAGCGTGTAGTACAAAGGTGTGGTCCGGTTAATGTTTGATCTTTAAGTCCTTGCACCCCAAGGGCACAACCGTCACACACTCCCTGTGTAAGGATCCGTGTAGCGTATGGAAGTCTATCTTTATTGTCCCAAGCGACTTTAACTGTATCGCGAATATGATGTGGTTTTACTTTCCCAAGACCGAATGGAACCTTACTAACCCATAGTGATGGGTTTGGTCGTTTGGATAGCTTGATTGGACCAGTATGTTTCGTTTTCCCCATTACTTCCTCCTCCAATTTATACAGCTCTAATTTACTTGCCTTCATCCTATCATGAAAGCGAATACAATTCAATTTAGGGTTACGCTCTTTATTGCACCGTTTGGAAGCTGGTAATCGTTGCGTATAAAATAAGCCTTTTTCACAATACTAATGTAAGAAATTGGCTGGTGATCGTTTTAAAATGTAAAATGAGTCGTGATCAGTTTGAAGTTGAATGACCCCTGATACCATTCTGCATACGATGACATTTTGGATAGCGAAGTTTTGCGTAACTGTAGTTTAGAAAGCGTTGGGAAACAAAAGGAAAGAAGAAATGTAATACATATGTTTGACGTACTAATTAAACAACCTCTTGAAGGAGGGATATGAAGTGGATTGGTCATGGATTTGGAAGGCTGTTATTATCATCATTGGTCGAACATTTCTACTACGACTTGCTGGCAGAAAATCGATTTCTCAAATAACCTTGGCACAAACTACCATTATGATTGGAATAGGGTCATTGTTAATTCAACCGTTAGCTGGAAAAAATATTTGGATAACACTAGGCGTAGGCACCGTTCTCGTGCTTACCCTTATTTGCATGGAATTAGCACAAATAAAGTCTGATTTTGTAGAGAATATTATAACGGGAAAATCAAAAGTGCTTATACATAATGGAGTGGTGCAAACGGACCAGCTGAAAAAATTACGCTTAACGGTAGATCAGTTGGAAATGAATTTAAGACAGAAGAACGTAACTCGGATAGAGGACGTAGAGTGGGCTACAGCTACATTAGAAGCAAATGGACAAATTGGATATACTTTAAAGCCAGAAGCACAGCCCGCAACGAAAGCGGAAATACAAACATTGTATATAGAAATAAAAAAATTGCGGCACCATTTAGTGCAGCTGGAGCAACATAGAACAGCACAAGGAACTGTGCAAACCCAACTTAACCAAGTGAAATTATTTCAGGAAGTAGATGCCAAACAGCATAACAGTGAAGATGTACCCCCTAAGCAATTGGATTAAAGGAAAAAAGGGGATTGAAAAAGCAGACGAAAGGGAAAGGAATTTATAAGTTTTAGACAAAAAATGGCGTCGTTTGGCTGTGATTTTTTTGCTTCGACAGCAAACCATTTTAAATAAAGTTAAAAAAGTATATAATATAATTTGTGTGTTTTATTACCCATGAAAATGGTCTTTCGTCCCAGTAACCTCAGAGCGGGTGAGCCAAATGCAATTCCAAATACCGAACTTATTCAGAAGCCTTTTGGTTATCCTCCTGTGTCTTACAACCAGAGAAGGGTAAAGGAAACCTACCAATGGAAAATTCACTTTAAGCCTGTTTCGTAGGGGCATCGTGCTAATGTAGGAGCAATCTACTAATTTTCTAGTTATAGGCACATGCAAATAAAAAATTCTCTATTTTTTCTATCCGTTGCTAACATTGTTCGGGCGATGTTTAAAAGGGATTACACGATGTTATATAGGTCTAAAAATAGATTGCAATAATAGAGTTTATATGCTAAGCTTGTAAACACAATATATCGTAATCAGTTCTTTGCAAGCATACTATATATTGTGTTTTTAAGTTAGAAATCAGGTTGTTATTATTAGAAAATTGCGAGTTTTGTATCCGTTAGTTCGAGTTAGGAAACTCAGTTACACCCAAAATGATACAGATATTATTCCTCAAGTTCTCCAGTTGGATGTGCAGTTAGTGAGTATTTGGGATAGGAACTAGAAGGAACATTTCATGATCCAGTTTTAGAATTGTAAATGAAAAGCTTGGCATTATTGCCGAGTTTTCTATTGCCCATTTACTGGATTCTTGAACAGCATCTAATTTGTATAACCGACTAGAAACATGGATGGGTCATTTTTAGTGCACTTTTCGAACAACCTCTTATAGGTTACAAAGCATGTATCATCACCCTTATAGGGTTTAAGTATATAAAGGGAGGATTATGAATGATCATCGACATCGCAACTACAAGAGATAAGCTTGTAGACATTATCGATCGTGCGCAACAGGGGTTAGCTGTTGAAACCGAAGCATATAAGGACAAGGCTTTCAAAACGATTCAGGAGGATACACCGATAGACAAAGCATTGGATATACTTGTGCAAAATGCTTTGGAGAATATGGACGAATCTGCGCCTGATTGGACGTATGTAGCCAGCCGAATTTATTTACAGCAGCTTTACCATCAAGCGCGTCAAAATCGTCAATACAATACGGGTGAATATGGTGATTTTTATCAATTAATTACAATGCTTACAGAAGAGAATATTTATAAAACTACTCTTTTAGAAAAGTATTCGAAAGCTGAAATTGATCACTTTGCCAAACAGATTGACCCAGCGAGAGACTTGTATTTTACCTATTTAGGGTTACATACATTAACAACACGCTATTTGGCAACGGATCATGATAAAAATGTGTTTGAACTACCGCAAGAGCGCTGGATGATTATTGCTATGACGCTTATGCAACATGAAGATAAAGCCAATCGGACAGAGCATGTACTAGAAGCTTACTGGGCATTAAGTAATTTATATATGACAGTAGCGACACCAACATTGGCTAATGCTGGAAAAACACACGGTCAACTTTCTAGCTGTTTTATTGATACTGTCGATGATAGTTTACAGTCTATTTATGATAGCAATACCGATATTGCTAAATTGTCTAAAAATGGTGGCGGTATTGGCGTTTATATGGGGAAAATCCGCAGCCGTGGAAGCTCCATTAAAGGATTTAAAGGAATGTCCAGTGGAGTTGTTCCTTGGATTAAACAGCTGAATAATACGGCAGTAAACGTCGATCAGTTAGGAACAAGAAAAGGTGCTATTGCTGTTTATTTAGATGTTTGGCACCGTGATATTGAGGCATTCCTTGACTTGAAGCTGAATAATGGCGACGAGCGAATGCGCGCGCACGATATTTTTACCGGTGTAACCTTGCCAGATCTATTTATGGAACAAGTGGAAAAACGTGGTGATTGGTATTTATTCGATCCTCATGAAGTGAGACAAGTCATGGGATATTCATTAGAAGACTTCTACGATGAGGCAAAAGGGAATGGAACTTGGCGAGAAAAATATGAGGAATGCGTGAACTCAGAGGAATTATCAAAACGAAAAATACCAGCTATCGATATCATGAAACGAATTATGAAATCACAACTAGAATCAGGAACACCATTTATGTTCTATCGCGATGAAGTGAATCGTCAAAATAGCAACAGCCATAAAGGGATGATCTATTGCTCCAATCTTTGTACAGAAATCACCCAAAACCAATCTCCTTCTGAATTTGTGGAGGAATTTTTGGAAAATGAAAATACGATTGTGAAAAAATATAAATCCGGTGACTATGTCGTCTGTAATTTAAGCTCGATTAATCTTGGAAAAGCTGTTCCAGATGAAGTTCTAGATCGGTTAATAAAAATTCAAGTACGTATGCTGGACAATGTGATTGATATTAACACATTACCGATTATGCAGGCTCAATTAACGAATAAAAAATATCGTGCCATTGGGCTTGGAACATTCGGCTGGCACCATCTTCTTGCTCATAACAATATGAAATGGGAAACGGAAGAAGCGGTCCAATATGCAGATGAATTGTATGAGCGAATTGCGTTTCTTACGATCCAAGCAAGCATGGAGCTAAGCAAAGAAAAAGGAAGTTACCCTGCGTTTTCTGGAAGTAAATGGAGTTCTGGGGAATACTTTGACCAAAAAGGCTATGACAAAACAGAATGGCTCGCATTAAAAGATGATGTAAAACAGCATGGTATCCGCAATGGTTATTTAATGGCTGTTGCACCGAACTCGACGACTGCAATGATTGCCGGCTCTACAGCTAGTATCGATCCAATCTTTAAACCGTTCTACTATGAAGAAAAGAAAGACTTTAAAATTCCAGTAACAGCACCAGACTTAACGCATAAGACATACGATGTATATCGTCGTTCCGCCTATATTGTGGATCAGCGCTGGTCGGTTAAGCAAAATGCTGCTAGACAGCGACATGTTGATCAAAGCCTTTCCTTTAATTTCTATGTACCAAATACAATTCGGGCTTCTATTTTGCTTGATTTGCATTTGCAAGCGTGGAGAGAAGGGTTAAAAACAACGTATTATGTCCGATCTACTTCGAATGAAGTGGAAGAATGTGAATGGTGCCAAAGTTGAGGGTACTGATCGCTTATTTGACGTATAGTGGCAACACCCAAGAAGTAGCGACGATTATTCAGGATGAATTACACGCAAATGAAGTGGAAACGGCGGTTCACCGCATTGGCATTGATCCGCCAGTTGACCCTTCCTCGTATGATATCATCTTCCTTGGCACCTTTACGTGGGATATGGGAAGTACACCTGAAGAAGTGAAGGATTTTATCCTTGAGATTGGGTATAAACCGGAAAATGTCGCTGTATTTGGTACAGGTGATACACAATTTGGCGGCGATGACTTATTTTGTCGCGCTGTAGATAAGTTGGTCAAATTTTATCATAGTCCTTGGTCTGGATTAAAAATTGAACAGTCGCCGAGAGGAAAACAAGAGCAACTTGTAAAAGACTGGGTGGAAGGAGTATTATATCATGGCAAAAGTAATGCTGGAAAAAGCAAAGACACTAGAACCGTTAAATCCAAATAAGTCAACAGGGGTGTTTGGAGGGGAATCCAGTGGTATTTTAAATTGGAATGATATTGCTTATCCACACTGGTATAAAATGTATAAACGGTTAGTGGGTAATTACTGGCAAGCAGATGAAGTGAATATGCAAAGTGATATTAAACAGTTCCCTACACTTACAGAAGAGGAACAGGACGCATATTTAAAAATCATTGGCTTGCTATCCACATTAGACGCACCGCAAACACGAACAGCTTTATTGATTTCTCTGTATGCAACCGACCCATCTGTACAATCCATTATGGCTGTAATCGCACAACAAGAAGCAGTGCATAATGAAAGTTATTCCTACGTATTATCTTCAGTTGTCTCGTTAGATGAACAGAATAAGTCTTTTCAGCTAGGACGTACAGATTCTGTTTTGCTCAAACGAAATGAGAATTTAACGAAGCAATATAACGCCTTTGTAGAAGAGCCTACGATCGAAAATATCTTAAAGACGTTAGTTTACACAGCCTTATTAGAAGGGATGTTCTTCTATTCTGGTTTTGCGTTTTTCTATAACTTGGCGCGTCATAATAAAATGGTTGGTACGTCCACAATGATTAGTTATATTAACCGCGATGAGCTCGAGCATGGTCGTTTTATATCAGAACTATTCCGTGCTACACTCGCAGAAAATCCAGAGTATAATAATGGAACGTTTATCCAATGGGTGTATGACCATTTTAAGCAGTCCGTCGAATTGGAAATCGAATGGTCGAATTATGTTCTTGGCAATGTAGAAGGTATTGACTTGGACGAAATGGCTGGATATATTAAGTATCGCGCAAATAAGATGTTGCGGATGATGGGGCTCCATGATGTGTATCCAGACTATACCGAAAATCCTATGAAGTGGATTCGTGCATATGTCGATAATTTTGATGGCACGAAAACAGATTTCTTTGAACAGAAATCTAGACAATATACGAAAACAAGTGATTTGAACGGCTTTGATGATTTATAAGCAGAAAATGGTCTTTTACAAGTAAATAGTCCAAAAGCTAGCAGGCAGGTTAAGAAATAGATCCATCTCTTAACTGTCTGCTTTTTTGTTGTACAGGGAACAATAAAATGAGGTGCTTGTGGATAACGAAATAACCGAATAGCCACGTCCGGCGCATGAGCCCAGCAACGATGCGACTTTAGAAATGCGCCTTACGATAGGGCTTGTCGTTCGAAATGCAAAATGTCATTCCTGGGTCCTGCTGGTTGAAAACCTTGTTCTCATGCACACGTTGACCTTTGAAACGCTGATCTTGTAGACATTTGCATTCAACCTCTTTATTTTCCGTATTTTGTTAATGCAACTTATACTCTCATTAGTCGGCAAATACTCTAAACGGCAAGCGTTTCTTCTGCGCAACAATGACCGCTGGATGTTAAACCAATTCTAAAAATTGGGTTGTTGCCAATATTTCAGGAATACTCATGTAAGTAACATAAAACAGAGTGAACACATAAAATTAAATTTTAACCAAATTAGACAAATTGCAACAATTTTTTATTCATATGTTAAAATTTTACTTATACTCACCAAATTAATTCAACCGAAACAAGAACTTTCAATATGAAAAAAGGCAATATATTTATGATAGTAACGAAAGGAGTGTGTAAGTGAAGTGGAAGTAGGTCAACTCATCCAAAAAACGTTGGACGGTTTAAAACAAAGATTGAATAGTGATGGAACTATCACGGTGCAGGAAGAAGGCGGGGCTATCTTTGAACTTTCTTGTTCTTTTCAAAATCCAGCTACAAAAGAACAAATTGAAAACTTCCAATTCGAACATAATTGTTGTTTGCCGATAGATTATCAAAACTTTCTTTTAGAGCACAATGGAGCGCGGATTTTTGAGGACTTAGATTTATATAGTTTAGAAGGATTGATTGCTTATAAGGATCCTAGCTTACCTGATGGATGTATTTGTATAGCAAGTTACTTAGATACCCGTATTGTAATAGATACGCGTATTTATAAACAAGGAGACCATGATTATTTATTTTGTTTGGATTCAGTAGATAGCTTTGAAGATGGCATAAACTTGAATGCTAACTTTGAAATTTGGTTAGACCGTTTAATTATCGCACAAGGAGCAAAATATTGGGAATGGCAAGATTCTAACACATTCTATTACCGTTGGAACCATGTCTTAGCCAACAATAACTAGGAAATGATTCCAAACATCGGTTTTTGGTGTTCGGAGTCATCTTTTTGTTGGGGTATTTTTACTGTTTGTTATGTTTTTGTAGATGTACTTCCTTAAGTCTAACGCCATAAATGAAATCCTAATTCCTTTTCTACTTTCTATTTGCCCCTTACGATCAGGCGAAGCAACTTTTCAAGCAATTATTCAAAAAAATATTTGAAACGTCGGGTAAAGCCCAGATAAGCGCATAAAAAACGCGCCCTCATTAGGTGCTTTTCTCTTGAATTGAAGCAATAGCTTTGGGGTTCGTGATAAATTCGCGCTACATGTATTTCAACCATGCGATGAACGCATATACAGAAAGAATCATCCTAGTAATGTTCTCTTTGATTGAATAATTCGAAAACTATATTTATTCTCCCTTTAAAAGTGGAAGGTACCAGAAAAAAGTTAAAAGGGAGATATCGGCGCCTAAGTTCCCGATTCGTTCAATGGTCTTTAAGTCATATCTTTGCGGGACTAAATCAGTGGCGGATGAGAAAACCCTGTTGATGGAAGCTTCACTTTTGTGACCGTTTATTTTAGTATTGCTCTAACACAAATAACCCTTTACATTAACGTAAGGTTAACGTTTATGATAAGGATAAAGGAGGCGTATAGATTGTATATCAAGGAAGTGGCTAGACGTTTGAATACGACAACAAGAACCATCCGTTTTTATGAAGAAAAAGGGTTAATATCACCCACTAAACAAGACAATCAATATCGGACGTTTACAGATGAAGAGATTGTAAGGATCAGTACGATTTTAGCTTTACGTGAATTTGGCTTGGGCATTAGAGACATAAAGCAACTGCTAAATGAACAAGGGCAATACCGAATTCATGATTATTTTAATATTCAGCGGGCAGTACTCTTTGAAAAATGGCTGGAAACGAAAGACATGATTCATACGATTGATCGTTTGTTAGAACAGAACATGGACCAATCGATCTCTAGGGAAGATATATTTACGTTATCCAAGCATTTAAAGCGGTTGAAATCCCTCCGTAAGTCTTGGCATGACAAGTGGGATTTTGATTCACAAGCAGCTGATTATGATCAAAGTCTAAAAATGCATGGATTTCGCTTTAATGTCCACCAAGACTATGAAACAGCTTTGGAGAAAGTAGTTGATACAATGCCATTAGAAGCGGCACAAACATGTTTAGATATTGGTGTTGGCACAGGAAATTTAGGCGCTAAATTTTTAACAAAAGGAATTCATGTCATTGGTGTAGATCAATCGGAAAAAATGTTGCAAGCATGTAAACAGAAATATCCGGAGATGGAAGTACGCAAAGGACACTTTCTAGCGCTACCTATATTAGATCAGCACATGGACGGGATTGTTTCTAGTTATGCGTTGCATCATATCTCAGATGAACAAAAACTGCTTGCATTGGTTGAAATGGATCGAGTACTACGTCCGAAAGGGGCGATCTGCATCGTTGACTTAATGTTTCAGGATGATTCTCAGCGCAAAGAAGTGCTACAACACTTCGAAGAAAGCGGAAATAAAGAAGCTATTTATGCAATAGAGGACGAATTTTATGCAAACCGTTCTTTACTAGTCGATTGGCTGCAGTCGCATAACTATCAGGTCACAACACATACCTTTAATCCAATCTTAAGTATGATTTATGCAACTAAAAATGGACAGGAAATGGACTAAAGTGATGATAAATTTAAAATTTTTGCAAGCAAAGCATATAAAAGCTTTCGCATCGTATCATTTAACAGCTGACCAATTAGCCTTTACTGCCCATCCTTTAGAAAAATTACTGCAAGCCATCCAATCTAGTTACTGTAAGCCTGTTGGGATATGTTATGGCAAAGATATGGTCGGTTTCTTTATATTGCAGTGGGGGGATATTCAGCCTTACAGTTGTGACGAAGATGCGTTGCTGTTACGTGCGTACTCCATTCAACAGCAATATCAAGGGCAAGGCTTTGCTAAACAATCGATGCATGAATTACCTGTTTTTGTGAATGGTTACTTTCCAGATGTAAGAAAGGTTGTTTTGGGGGTGAATCGCAAAAATAAACTTGCACAAAAAGTATATCTAGCCGGTGGGTTTGAGGATACAGGAAGAAGAGTTCAAGGTCAAGTTGGTGAACAATATATTTTTCAGAAAAATATAAAGTTGGAATAAAGTGCGTTACTTTAAACGCTACACAAAAGCTGCCTCTTTTACATGAAAGGCAGCTTATTGTGGCATAACGTTTGTTTAATTTGCAAAATAGGCTTTTAAACCATTGGTAATTCCACTCGCTACTTGATGTTGAAATGGATTGGATCGAATATTCACGAAATCGGAATAATTGGTAATGAATCCTAGCTCTAATAATATCGAAGGTGCATCGTTATTTCTTAGAACATAATAGTTATTTGGCGCAGTACCACGATCACGTATCGAAATGGAAGAGGTAAGGCCTCGATGAACGCTCTCTGCTAACTTCTGGTCTGTTGCAGAATAGTAGAATGTGTTTATGCCGTGTGCAGCAGAATTTGGATGCGCATTATAATGTACGCTGATAAATGCGTGAGTAGCATATGCCCGACTAATTTCCACTCGATCATGTAATGAAACGTACTCATCGCTTGATCTTGTTAATAATACATTAGCACCGGCCGCCCGTAATTTCTTAGCGATCTGTTTCGAAGTTTCGAGCGTTAAGAACTTTTCTTGAACGCCGCTAATTCCAATCGAACCGGGATCGTAACCACCGTGCCCAGGGTCTAACATAATATTGTACCCATAAAGTGAAGTGCCAGCGTTATTTGCTTGCACATTCGGCTGTGGTTGTGCCGGAGCGGTTTTGGTTTCCTCATAGGAGGGTGTCTGTACCTGTACTTGTACAGGTTTATTTTGTGTTGTAGGAACTAAGTGATGCTTAGCAACCCATGCTTCTTTACCTTCAAAATAGGTTTGAACCCAACCATATTGCTCATTGAATTCAATCAATTGATCTCCCGCCTGTAATTGTCCTACAATTTCGGAGTCTAATGACGGTCCGCTTCGCACATTTAATACGGCTTGTCCTACGTCATATACGTCTCCATTAGCTGCATGACTACTATGAGGCAGCAAGAACAGAGTAGTTAGCATAATGGCTAAAGATGTTAATACAAGATATACGTTTTTCAAAATGAGCATGGCCTCCTTAAAAAAGAAATTTTTTGCTTTATCCCGTATAATAAGTTGCTGTAAGACGCCCAATTCAGGAGTTGGATAATCTGTACTGCAGCAAGTCTACGTGGGAGATAACAGCATTTAAATACCAGATCCGTTCATCTGACAGTCAGTGGGGATGAATAAAACCCTACTGGTTGAAGATTCACTTTATATTGAATTCGTTCCATTCTCCCCACTTTTGGGGGCGATTGATAGAATACGAGATTAAAGCTATCTTTAGTGTAATGCTATCTTAATAGATGCATCGTTAGGCTAGGCTAAATAGCAATTGCAGTCCTACTCTTGTTAAGAGAATCATAGATTAAGGCTATAATGGTTTTATCTTTCAACCATTAATTATCTTTTTTCCTTTAAATGCACTATATGTACTAGAAAAGAATGAGTGAAAATACCTATCTATATTATCATAAAAGAATAGAAATGCTAGTTTATGATTTACATTGATGTTGATGTAGAACCATAATGGTTTACTTCTTTATCGGTGTAGTTTTTACTTATGTCAAGTTTCTCCTCAAGAAAACTTATTAAAAAGCATTAACCATTAGAGAAATTTTTAAACTAGTTAAAGAAAAAATCGTTCATTCGTACTAGAGAAAAGTAAATCTAACAGACTAGAAGAGCTATGAATAAGTTTTACTTTTACATGAGTTCCTTTTTAGTACAAAAGAAAACAACTGCATAAATTGCAGTTGTTAACGAACGCTTAAGTAGTTATCTATAAAAGGTCGAGACGCTAGAATTGAGGAAATATCACTTTTATCCCGTATATAAGGTGCTGTAAGACTTCTATTTCAGGAGTTTGATAATCTGCATTGCAACAAGTCTAAGAAGGAGGTAACAGCACGTAAATACTCAATCCGTCCAAGATGCCTTTAGGTCATACTTTTGTGTTACTTACAATCAGTAGGGATGAGTGAAAACCCCCACTGATTAAAGATTCACTTTATAAGCAGGCTATATATTCATTTTCTATTTTAGTTTTGCTATATCCTTTACATAGAAGTACGGTTGTCTAGAAACTTTCAAATCAATGATTCGTTGAATAAACGAGAGGCTGCGTCCAAAACTTGTTTATTGTTTACAATCTCTCCTGGCTTACGTGACTGTCCGATAATATAGTTTTCTAAAGACATGCCAAAAAACTGACATATATACTGGAACTGTTGGACGAGAGGTAGCCCTTTTACATGTGGGTGATCCCCGCCAACAAGAATAAGATACACTTTCTTTTCTTTTAATGCTTGTCGAAAGTGAGGATAGTTAGGGTCTCGTAAAATTTGCGACCAACGATCAATAAACGTCTTCATTGGTCCAGACATGCCATACCAATAAATGGGGGTTGCAAAAACAACAATTTCATGCTTTAATAATTGGTCAATTAAAAATGTGTGGTCATCCTGTATTTCTGGGAAACCTTCATCCGCATGGCGTTTATCAACTATAGGTTGGATGTTATAATCACGTAAATAAATATGTGTTGCAACTTCTTTTGGGATGGCGTGATGTGCCAAATACTCTGTATTACCATTTGTTCTCGTCGAACCATGAAATACGACTATACTCATGTTGTAATTCCTCCTCTGTTTAGGTTTATGGCATAGCTTACAGAATCATTTTGAATTTCTTCCTTGTAAGAGTGTATTCTATATGTAGAAGTTTAGAAGTAATGGAAATGGAAATCGGAAAAATGACTGCATTTATTTTGGACTTGAACCAAAAAAGGAGAAACTTTTTTGAAGTGTGTTTCGTATTTCTAAATAGATAAGTAAGGCATAGGTGGAATGTCATGAAAAAAATCGTAACGATATTTATTATATTGCTCATTATTTCTATATATACCTTTTTTCTAAGCTATTGGGCAGGTTCTTATCTCATGTTGGAGCCTGATTGGCAGGAAAGAATAGTCCTGACGCCAGATTCGGTGAAAGACCCAAGAGATATTTACTTTTTTGATAAATGGGTATTTGCTTTTCAAACCTATCCAGTACGTACCATTACATTTTTACTATCAGCTTCTGCTGTTGTTGGTTTTTGCATCTTTTTTGTTCGCAAGTTTATTCGTAAGCGTAAAAGCAACCAAGAGATATAATAAAACCAATTGGGAGAGTGTGAGTATGAAACATAAAAAGAGTTCGAAAAATAAAGCTAACCACGAAAAGTTTTCTCTTTTAGATATACTATTTGATTTCTTAGGGGAGCTAGTTTTTTTAGTATTTAAGTGGATAGGCAGGATGATTGCTGGATTATTTAAGTCGTGGTTTTAAAACTTATGATGCCTATAGCTACAAGCACCTACTTCTATACAGAGGCAGGTGCTTGCGTTGTGTTTTAGATAGGTTACTTTTTGCTTCTCCAAGCGTTCATAAGAAAATTTCGATGCTTGTGGAATGAACAGCATTTAGGGTTTACATTCTAATCCATTTCCAAATTTCCGCCGGGGTAGCATTTTTACCATACATCAATATTCCTACTTTGAAAATCTTTCCGGCAAGTTTAACAAAAATCCAAATACTGATTACTAAAATAACAAGTGAGATGATGATTTCAATCCACGGCCATTCCTCTAAGTTACTAAGTCTAAGTAAGAGAACTCCTGGAGATGTAAACGGAATGTACGTTCCTAGTTGTGCCATGAAGCCATTCGGATCACTAAGAACAGGCGCAATAAAAATGAATGGTAGAAATGGGAGCATCATAACCATACCTTGAAAGTTCCCAGCTGAACTCACATCCGTCATGGTTGCTCCAACGCCAACAAAAATAGAAGCAAACATAAGATAGCCTAAAATAGCAATTATGATATATAGTGCTAATTCTGGGACAAATAAATATTCTAAAAATGCAATTTCTAACCTCCATGATAGGACGGGAAGTACAATAGCTAAAGAAACGAATGATTGTAGAATTCCCAATACAAAATAGCCAATAATTTTTCCTTGCATAAGATCATTTGGTGTTAGAGAAGATAAAATTATTTCGGCAATTTTATCTTTTTTCTCTTGGGATGCACTTTGAAATATCGCCATACCGGTAAATACGATGGATAGCATAATAAAACCGGCAAACGCCCCAGGCACGATCCGTTCTAATGGTGCATCGGTAGATTCCTCAGCAGCTTCATCGGTTTTCTCGGCAGTTGCTGGACTGTCAGCAGCTTCTTCCACTTGGATACCGCGAGACACAATAGCCAATTGCTCATCAGACAAGCCAAGTTCTTTCATTTGCCATGCTTGAATCGGCGCTGTTAATATTTGTGCTTGATTGATAAAGGAAGAATCCATCTCTTCAGATGTATAGGCAGGAATGATACCTTCATTTAAGCTTTCTTCGTCAATAAATAGATACGCTGTATGTTCGGTATCTTTGATCTCTTTTTTTACTTCTTCTTTCGTTAAATCTGTCTGCAGCACTTGCCATGGTAGATTATTGGATTCAGCAGTCGCTACAATTTCAGAAAATAAGTTCAGCTCGTCATGGATAAATACCTTGGTTGTTTCTGCTTCTTCCTCGTCTCCACCGAATAATTCACCTAAAAACATAAAACCGATAATAAATAATGGGGTTAAAAACATCCCGATGATAAATGTCTTATTTTTTAGGTTTCGCTTTATTTCCCACTTAGCCACTTTCATAGAATTACGCATACGCTTCACCTGCTTCCTGCATTAGATTCTTATCCGTTGCGATGTCAATAAAGATTTCATGTAAGGAAATACGATCTAAGCGCAGTTCTCGAACATCAAGCTGATCAGGGAGTTGCTTGAGCCACCACACTGGCTGAATCTCTTTATGTAAGTAGATAATATGATGCCCATTTTCTTGTTCTACACGCTGTACATTTGGCAGTTGCTCCAGCGCTTCTTTTTGATTATCTCCATGAATGGTGCATTTAAAGTTAGCAAATTTTGTTTTTACTGCATCCATATCACCATAAATTACTTTCTTGCCACGGTGAATCATAAACAGACGGTCAGCCATTTCTTCGACAAGATTCATTTGGTGAGAGGAGAGGAGAATAGCTGTGCCGTTATCAGCAAGCTGGCGAATTTCCTGTTTAAATAACTCCTGACTCACTGGATCCAAGCCAGAAAACGGTTCGTCAAGGATTAATAACTCAGGCTCATGGATAATGGAAGCAATGAATTGGACTTTTTGCCCCATCCCTTTGGAAAGCTCATCAATACTTACCTTTTCTTTACCTTCCAAATCAAATTTTTTTAAATAATGTAATGCGCGTTGCTTAGCACGGTCCAGTGGATAGTCTTTTAACTCTGCTAAATACAGCAAAATATCCATAACCTTGACATTTTTATATAATCCGCGCTCTTCCGGTAAATAGCCTATTTTATGACGCGGTATGGTATTATCCGTATAATTCGAAAAGGTAATTTTCCCTTCGTCGGGATATAAAATGCCCATAATATTGCGGATTGTAGTCGATTTCCCTGCTCCATTTGGTCCAAGTATGGCCATAATTTCACCTTGATTTACTTCAAAGGAAATATTAGAAATCACTTGCTTATCCTTAAATATCTTGCCAAGATTTTCTACCGTTAATATCGTACTCAAAAGTATCAAGCTCCTATTCATTTTATAATTAGTTAACCATTTACTATTATTCTATGTGCCTAGCTAAAAAGTTTTACCTCCCTTCTATAAGTAAAGTAAGGATCTCTTCCAGGTCAAGAGATTCTTGTTGTGTCCAATTTATTTGCTCTTGTTGTAAAAAAGCTTCCGTTTGTTCAGGCGCATTTGAGATAAGATAACGCTTTGTACGAAATATTTCCCCCGGAATAGTCCATGCTGGAAGGTGGTTGCTATTGCTTATCCAATACCGCCGGTGGCTATGAATGAGGGTCTCTTTTTCAAAGGTTCCGATCAGCTTCCCTTTCTTTAATACGGCTATATAGTCAGAAAGTTTCATGATATCTGCGGATTGGTGACTAGTCATTATAATGGCCCGATCGTCTTGCTCCATCCATTTTACAAGTAGATTCATCAGCTTTTGCTTTGTTGGAATGTCTAAAAAAGAAGTTGGTTCATCGAGCAGTAACAAGGACGTATTTCTCGGTAAAGTAAGTGCGAGATGAAGTTTTTGCTGGACCCCTTGCGACAATTTTCCAAAACGCTGATCTAACGGAATTTGAAATAAATCTACCATCTGCTTAAAGAGCAGTTCATCCCAATTTGGATAGAGAGATGAAATAAACGCTTTTAACTTGTTTCCAGTGAAAGGATCCCAACCAATGATCGTTTGTGCTTGGTACGTGATATGTTGTTTCCAGCTTTCATCTGAACCATTTGTTTCTATATCCAATAGTTGAATACTTCCTTTGTCTCGTTTAGCTAAATTCATCATTAGCTTAAGAATGGTGCTTTTACCAGCTCCATTTGCACCTGCAAGTGTTGTAATGGTGCCAGACTCTATAGTTAATTGGAGCGGGCCTATATGTAAGTGGTCGAGCTGTTTTTCCAAATCTGTTATCGTTAGCAAAGGTCTCATTTACTTTTTCCTCCCTTTTCATTAATTACTTCAAAAAAGATTTCCTTCAATTGTTCTACCGTATAATCATAGCTAAGTGCGATTTTGATCGCCGTTTCGATTGCTTGGTAAACTTCAGATATTTTCATCTGCTGCTTCATCCCATCGTCCACTGGAGCAACATATGTCCCTTTTCCTTGGGTCGTTTGAATGAAGCCTTGATATTCCAAATTTTGATACGCACGACGGATGGTAATTACACTCGTTTCCAGGTCTTTTGCAAGTGCGCGTATAGACGGGAGCATATCGCCTTCAGCAAGTTGCCCACTAGCAATAAGTGTTTTTATTTGGTTTTCAATTTGGTGATAAATCGGCTCTCGTGATGTTTTGGAAAGGTGGATAGGTAATTCCACATGATCCGCTCCTTTCTACTGGCATTTGGATTGCAAATTATAAGTAATCCAACTTATTCAAAAACTTTTTCATATATACTTGATGTGCTTTTACAGCTGCTAAGCCAATGATTAGTGAAATGGCGGATGCTATCAGCGGCCATTTCTTCGCAACGATAATAGATAATTCCACTACACCGTGGTCAGTGATGAGATGAGAACCAGATAATATAAACAGGAAGATGAAGAATATAATAACAGCAATGATTACCGTGCCGATTCTAGTTGCGAATCCTGTTTCAATAGCTTCACTCATTGGAAGAAGCGTTCCCATATAAAGGTTGACGGATAACCAAATAATTGCAAACGCAATGTAAGCTGGTATCGATAATAAGCCAGAAATAGGCGATGTAAGATAAAAGACAACAAGAAATAGTATTTGTACAGGCAAGGTGAAACAAAAATGAATGACGAAGCGGCTTTTAATTAAGATATTCTGCTCAATAGGCAACTGTAATTGCGTTATTAATAAGGGATGAGCAAAATTGAAGTGTTGCTTTGATCGGAAATGATCTGGTCCCATGTTGGCTCCTATAATAAAGAAGAGAATAAAAAACATATCATAAAATATAAAGCCATTACTAAGGTAACCTTGCAAATTAAATACGAAGAACCCTGAAAAAATAATCACTATCAAGTAACCAAGAAAAAACTTCCCAATAGAATGACTTAACTCAAGCTGAGCAATACGCCATGCTTGCTTCCATTGCTGCATATATACAACCTCCTATAACTGTTATGCTGTGTATATCTATATAAACAGTATAACAAATGAGGGTAATAGTCAAGCGCTTATAGATAATCTATGAATAATAGGAATGATAATTTATTCAACAAGTAACTGGAGTAGATTTTCTTTGCAAAAATTCGAGGTGAACTCTAGGATAAGAAGCAGATGAACCAACCGTAAGAGGAGAAAAGGGATTTAGCTTCATGTGACAATATCAAGACAGATAATAATACATCATATGAACTAAAATATGACCATATTGTGAAATGTCGAACAATAATGACATAAACTGAAAAATCTATGATATACTTTACATGTAGTAAAGAGATACTACAAAATAATGTGAAATATTGAACAAAAGGGAGATGGTACAAATGATTATGAATTTTATCCGTAACAGCAGTATAGCCGCAGGTGTTTTGGCACTTATTCGTATTTATATCGGCTACGAATGGCTCGTTGCCGGTTATGGTAAAATTACCGGAGGGCAATTTGACGCTTCGGGATACTTACAAGGGGCAATCGCAAGTGCAGGAGGAGAACATCCGGCAGTTCAAGGCTGGTGGGCAGTATTCTTGGAAAAAGTAGCCTTGCCAAATGCTGATATTTTTACTTTCCTCGTCATGTGGGGCGAATTGTTAGTTGGTATCGCACTTATCCTAGGGATATTCACAAATTTTTCAGCGTTGATGGGAATTACGATGAATTTTGCTTTCTTGTTTAGTGGAACAGTTAGTACGAATGCGCAAATGGTATTGCTTACTGTATTCTTGTTAGTGGCCGGTTACAATGCGGGAAAATTTGGTTTAGATAGATGGGTCATTCCATATTTGAAAGGTGTTTTTATAAAAAAAGAGAGTGAAAATTTAAAAATTGCTTAATAGCAGATGAATAAAAATAAAATTACCATCTTCTTAAGACTGCAAAAGTTTTAAGAAGGTTTTTTTATTGCCAAAAATTTAGCCATCTTGTTCATAAAATGTGTTTTTAAATCTTAATACGACCTTATTTCAGGGTAATAAATAGGTTATTTGCATTTGTTTGCGATAACTAGATGAATAACATATGATAGCAATAACGAAATTGTAGAAACGGGGAAAAAGTGTCCAATTATCATAAGCTTGTTCGGGATCAAATACCAGAAATAATTACTAATAATGGACAGCAAGCGATAACGAAAAATCTTACTCCAAAGGAATATCATATGGAGTTAAAGAAAAAGGCAGAAGAGGAGTTACGCGAATATTTCCAAGCTGAAGGTAGTGAACCGGCACTGGAAGAATTAGCGGATCTTTTGGAAGTGATTCAAGCATTGGCAAAAACACATGGTGGTTCTTTTCAAACAATTGAAGCCTTACGTAAAAAGAAGCGAGAAGAGAGAGGGGGATTTGATAAAGGTGTGTTTTTAATTTTTGTTCAATAATCAATGTAAATATAAAAGCTCCCTTTTTTGGTGTTGTCGTTATAAAAGTAAGATTATCCCCCTGACGATAAAGGGGCAATACCTGTCGTATAGTAAGGGAGTTTTTATATTTTCTAAGTATATATATTTTGTCTATCGGAGCGGATATTCAATTAACCCTCAGTATTGTTGTTTCTCCAAGTCAATTTATCTCCTTTTTAACACGATACTACTAGCTTGCACGTCGAAATTGCAGTTGAATTAGGCGCTTAGATTTTATTACTTGCAGACGTAGTTGGCTAGGACAGATTGTACTTTGTAAATATTTAATTGCTTATTAAATGTCTTTTGAATTGGTTCTGAGCTTCCGGATACCCATAGTTTTAACTCTGCATCTAGATCAAAAGTTCCAGCAGTTTCGATCGAAAAGTGTGTGATGTTTTTGTATGGAATAGAATGGTATTCCATTTTCTTTCCAGTTACCCCTTGCTTGTCGAGAAGAATCAATCGCTTATTGGTGAATATCATCATGTCTCGGATTAGCTTATACGCATGTTCCACATTCTCTGCTGTAGCTAACAGCTCAGTTACTTCTTGCTCTGCTTTTTTGGCATCCATTTCAGATGCGTTACCCATCATTCCATCAAATAATCCCATTTAGTAATTCCTCCTGTTTAAATTTTGTTCAAAAATTCAGACCGAAAAGGGTGATTTATATCTTATAGATGATTTGGTTGTATACGTATCAGTTTACAATACGTTTCTCTCTGTGTGTTTTACCTTCCTTTTTGAACACGTAGTTATATATTTATTGTACACGAGTGAAAGTAATCTGGAAAGGTAAAATATGTTTAAACATACTGGGAATAGAGCAAGCTGGTAACAAACAATTTGAAAGGAGCAAGGTGAGATGCATAAACAAACCATTAATATCATAATTGCCACGATGTGCTTGTTCGTTTTATCAGCCTGTAATACAACCGATGATGAACGAACGCAAGGAAGTGAAGAACTAGAAAAGCTACAGTCAAATGAGGCAGAACAAAAAACTACGAACGTAGAAAGGGATTCTTCGAAAAAGGTTATGGTTTCATTAAAGGATCGCAAGCAGCAAGAAGTAGCTACCGCAATAGTAACTGAAGAAGAGCAGGGCGTTCGTATTAAACTGGCTGGGGAAAATTTTACACCTGGGAAGCATGGTTTCCATATTCATGAAACAGGATCTTGTGAAGAACCTGATTTTAGTTCTGCAGGAGAGCATTTCAATCCAACAAACAGAAGCCATGGAAAGAAAGCGCCAGGTGGTCCGCACGCAGGCGATTTGCCCAATATAGAAGCAGCTGATGATGGAACTGTAACAGCTGACTTTTTAAACGAAATGGTCACACTCAAACCAGGGGAAGACCATTCATTAGTAAAGGAGGGTGGAACAGCTCTAGTCATTCATTCTGACAAAGACGATTACAAGACCCAACCTGCAGGGAATGCAGGGGAACGCATTGCCTGTGGCGTTATTAAGGAAGCAAAATAAAAGTATAAGACAAGACTCGGACATAACTAAAACAGCTGATTAAAAAACGAACAATAAGGAAGTGAATCTTGAATCAGTGGGGGTTTTCATTCATCCCCTACTGATGGAAGATTCGCTTTATTGGCAGTTTCAGATAATAAGAGAATTGAAAAGGGAAATTTTCGCCGCTTAAAGAAAAAGCTCTCCCATGTGGTGAAATGGAATAAAATACGTGCTCATTACGATGAGATAAATAAAGAGGCTAGGGCCATCTCAAAGTAAAAAGCTGACGCTAGCCAATATAAAGAAAAGCGAAGTAATCTTTGAATCAGTTATTCTTTACAACATCATGTCCACCAAACTCATTTCTGAGTGCTGCTACAACTTTACCCGTAAACGTATCATCTTCTAAAGAACGATAACGCATCATTAACGATAGAGCAATCACGGGGGCTGCGACTTCATAATCGAGTGCAGTTTCTACCGTCCATTTTCCTTCCCCAGAAGAATGCATAATCCCACGAATCTGTTCCAATTGCGCATCTTTTGCAAATGCCTGCTCCGCTAATTCCATTAACCAGGAACGAATAACTGATCCATGGTTAAATACTTTGGCAACTTTTTCATAATCATAATTAAAATCACTTTTGTGAAGAATGTCAAAGCCTTCTGCGATTGCTTGCATCATACCATATTCCATCCCATTGTGAACCATTTTTAGGAAATGTCCGCTGCCGGTTTCCCCAGTATATAAGTATCCATTATCCGTGGAGATATCTTGAAATAGAGGTTCAATCTGTTTAAATGTTTCTTTATCTCCGCCAATCATCGTACAAGCACCATTTCTAGCACCATCTGTTCCTCCGCTAGTACCACAATCAAAGAAGGCGATGTCTTGAGCATCTAAAAAATGTTTCCGTTTCATCGTATCTTTATAATGGGAGTTTCCACCATCAATTAAGATATCCCCTTTTTCTAACAACGGGACCAACTCTTGGATGACTTTTTCCGTAACTTCCCCTGCAGGAACCATTAACCATACAATCCGTGGAACCGGTAAATGTTGAACTAGATCTGCCACGGAGGACTGTGGTTGATAATTTTGATGTGCAATAGATGCAGCCTGTTCTTCGTTTTTGTCAAAACCTACTACATTATGTTGATGATCAAGCAAATTTAGTGCCAGATTGTAACCCATTTTTCCTAAACCAATAATACCAATATTCATGTTGCTCACCTCTAGTTTGAATAGTATGAAGCTGTTTAAAAGTAAAAGGATGGAAGCTCCATTTTTCATATTCTTTTCTTCTTCCGCTTTTTGAACGCGTATTTCATTAGTTCGATTCCATTATATCAAATTTTTTTCCTTAATCAATTAATATCGTGGAATTTTTTTTCGTGTATAATATGATTTACAGAAAGCCGATGTAAATTGAATTGTTTTGGTCCATTTGTATTACTGCCAAAACAGCTGTATAAACAGGTTGATGTAAAAAGGGGAGCGTTATATGAATCAAGTTAATCAACACGGTTTAGCCCGTATACGTAGCAATTATAGCCGTCTGAGTGATAAAGAAAAAAAGATCGCTGACTATATTCTGCAACAACCAAAAGCAATTATTCACCATACGATCAATCAGATTGCTGATGAGCTGGAAGTGGCAGAATCAACCGTGTTTCGTTTTTGTCAGCGTGTAGGATTTAAAGGATATCAAGCGTTGAAAATCGCACTCGCTGCAGAGGTGGTTGAACCCGTAACAGATATCCATGAAAAAATTCAAGCTGGCGATGACATCGGAACGGTTAGTGAAAAAGTGTTTCGTTCCAATATGAAAACGTTAGAAGATACGTTGAAAATTACCGACCAAACGGCATTGAATGATGCGGTTCAGGCTCTTATTAAAGCGGAAAGGGTAGAGTTTTTTGGGATTGGTGGTTCGGCAATTGTATCCATTGATGCGTATCATAAATTTCTTCGCAGTGGGATTCATGTTTATGCAAATTTAGATGCGCATATGCAATTAATGTCAGCCTCTCAATTAGGAGAAAAGGATGTAGCGGTCATTATTTCTCATTCCGGCTCAACCAAGGATATAATTGATATATTGCATGTATTGCGGGATAAGCAAGTAACGACAATTGCCATCACCAACTTTGCTAAATCATCATTGTCCAAGCACGCAGATATTTTATTGTATACAGTGTCTGAGGAAACGGAATTTCGTCCCGAGGCTTTATCCTCAAGAATTGCCGAACTGACTTTAATAGATGCGCTGTATACGAATGTGATGCTTGCCAAAGGGGAATCTGCTCAACAAGCTTTACAGGATATGCGAAAAGCAATTGCATTAAAACGGCTATAAAAATTAAGCTAAACTAAATCCAATTCAATGAACCTTATTTTTGAAGACTAAATTCATCTTTTTGCATAACTAAATATGTTGAAGGAGGGGGTAATTTGATTGATATTAGTAAGTTAATTCAAGGGAAAAATCTCACAGAGTTAGACATTCAGCTTTTAAACTATATTATTGAAAATATTGATCATGTGTTACAACAAGGCGTACGTCACATCGCGAAGGTGAATTATACTTCTCCGGCAACGATTATTCGCTTATCCAAAAAGCTTGGCTATACAGGATTTGTAGATATGTATTATCAGTTATTGCCGTTAATAAAAGAAGTAGAGGGAAAACAAACAGGTGTGGTGGATGACTTTCCAGAAATTAATACACAGGAATTTTTCGAATACAATACTATGGAAACGATTGAATTATTTATAAATCGAGTAATGAAGTTAGAACAAACCTATATTTTCCTTTATGCCACTGGTTTTTCAGCTATAGCCGCTGAATACTTATATAAAAAGTTATTGGTTTTAGGTAAAAAAACGATATTGGCTAGCGGAATGGATTCGATCGGGGTTTTTGAAAATAATTTAGACAATATTGGTGCACTTGTCGTAATTTCAAAATCAGGAGAAACGCAACAAGTCATTGATAAATTAGTTGTTGCAAAGGAACATCATATTTTTACCGTTTCCTTTACCAAAGAGATAGACAATCGCATTGCCGGCATATCTGATTTAAACTTTAAAATTATCGACAATAATAAATTGGACGATCGAAATATGCTGCCAAACATCTTTTTTCCAAGATTATTAATGACCTTCGAGTTGATTATAAAGGAATATCTAAAAACAAATACCAGATAATAGACTCTTTTGAAACGTGTTTTTAAACAATGAAACACGTTTTTTCTCGTCTGAAAATCATATACAAGAAACCGTTTACGGAGTAAACTAAGTCATGTCAAAGACAGATAGACGTCAAATATATGGGGGTGTATGAAATGAAGCAGAGAATAATGGAAGCGATGCAACGCTTTTCGAAAGCTATGTTTATTCCAGTTCTTATTTTACCAATTGCAGGGATTCTTATAGCTCTTGGAAATGTATTTACAAACCAACGATTACTTGAAGTAATTCCATTTTTAGATAATCCCGTTACAACTGGATTTGGATCCATCTTATCGGGCTCATTAGTTTCGATATTAAGTAATTTAGGGTTAATTTTTGCTGTCGGTATAACAGTAGGCTTAGCCAAAAAAGAAAAATCTGTAGCAGGATTTACCGCATTATTAGGATATTTAGTATTTGTTAATGCGATGAATAAATTTATGGAACTAAGCGGTCTACTCGTTGAAGCAGAATCATTGCAAGGTACTGGACAAACATTGGTATTAGGAGTCCAGATATTAGATATGGGAGTTTTTCTAGGAATTATTCTCGGTATTGTAACCGCTTATATTCACAATAAATTTATTGATACGGAATTTAATGGTGCCTTCCAAATTTATGGCGGTTCCCGGTTTGTATTTATTGTCTTAATTCCAGTGGCTGTGTTAATGGCGGTGTTTCTCACCTATGTTTGGCCTGTTTTTCAAAGTGGAATCAACAGCCTTGGCACATTAATTCAACATAGTGGTAATTTTGGAGTGTTTCTATATGGTGCGTTGGAGAGGCTACTTATTCCAACTGGTTTGCATCATTTAGTCTATACCCCATTTCTATACACTTCTCTCGGTGGGGTTGAAGAAGTTGGGGGACAAGTGTTAGAAGGTGCAAGAAATATTTACTATGCAGAAATTGCCGACCCTGAAGTAGCTCGTTTATCTAAAAGTGTCATCTGGGATGCTCGTGGTATTGCAAAAATGTTTGGCTTAATTGGTGCATGTTTAGCCATGTACCATACCGCAAAACCAGAAAATAAAGTAAAAGTAAAGGCAATTTTAATTCCAGCTGCATTTACTTCCTTTATTGCCGGAGTCACGGAACCAATTGAATTCTCCTTTATGTTTGTGGCACCACTCTTATTTGTTGTTCATGCTGCTCTAAGTGGTTTCAGTATGGTGGTATTAAACATATTGGATGTTCGAGCCATCGGACCAAACGGAATGATTGACTTTTTATTATATAATCTCCCGCTTGGTTTTGAAAAAACAAGTTGGCCGATGTATATCTTAGTAGGAATCATATTCTTTGTTATTTATTATGTTGTATTTCGTTTCTTAATTAAGAAATTCAATTTCAAAACGGTTGGTCGTGAAGAACAAGGTAAAGAAACAAAATTGTATTCTAAACAAGAATACAAAGCAAAAAAGAGTAAAGGAAAAGACAACACAAATACGGCAAACTCAGATGTTGCAAGCATTATTGTTGATGCCCTTGGCGGTGCAGAAAATATTGATACCGTGACAAACTGCTACACGAGGCTGCGCCTCACATTGCATCAACCAAACTTAGTTGATGAACAGACATTAAAAACAAAAACGGGCGCAAGTGGAGTCATTATGAAAGATAAAAACGTTCAAGTAGTATATGGCTTACAGGTAACAACTGTTCGTAAAGCAGTGGATCGTTATTTAGGCAGAGGACAAACAGAATAACTAATCAGAATAGAGAGGAAGATAACGATGAAACAATTTTCGATTGTTATAGCAGGTGGCGGAAGCACATACACTCCAGGGATTGTTATGATGCTTCTGGATAATTTGGACCGTTTCCCAATTCGTACACTAAAACTGTATGATAATGATGCAGACAGGCAGGCGGTTTTAGGAGAAGCATTGGAAATAACGTTAAAAGAAAAGGCTCCTGAAATAGAATACATCTATACGACTGATCCCAAGGAAGCCTTTACGGATGTGGACTTCTGCTTTGCGCATATACGCACTGGAAAGTATAGAATGCGTGAATTGGATGAGAAAATCCCGCTAAAGTACGGTGTAGTCGGTCAAGAAACGTGTGGCCCTGGTGGAATTGCATACGGTATGAGAAGTATTAAGGATATGATCGAACTGATTGATTTGATGGAAGAATATGCACCTGATTGCTGGATGTTGAATTATTCTAATCCAGCAGCTATTGTTGCTGAAGCTTGCCGGGTGTTACGTCCACATTCCAAAGTGTTAAATATTTGTGATATGCCAGTCGGAACATTACGTAGAATGTCACAAATTATTGATAAAACACCAGAAGAGCTTGACGTTCGTTACTTTGGCTTAAACCATTTCGGCTGGTGGACAAGTATAAAAGATAAAGACGGAACAGAATATTTGCCGCAAATTAGAGAATATGTGAAGGAAAATGGTTACTTGACACAAGTTGAAGTGGACACACAGCATATGGATCAAAGCTGGCAGGAAACGCATAAAAAAGCAAAAGATTTGTTAGCAGTCGATCCAAGATTTTTACCAAATACGTACTTGAAGTACTATTTCTATCCAGATTATGTTGTGGAACACTCCAATCCGAACTATACTAGAGCAAATGAAGTGATGGATGGCAGGGAAAAGGAAGTATTCTCTACAGCAAAGGTAATTATTGACAAAGGTACATCAGAAGGAAGCGAATTTTCTATCGGGAGTCATGCAACGTTTATTGTCGATCTTGCACGTGCTATCGCCTATAATACACATGAAAGAATGGTTATGATTGTGGAAAATAATGGAGCTATTGCAAACTTTGATGATGATGCGATGGTTGAAGTCCCATGTATGGTTGGGACGGATGGTCCTGAACCGTTATGCCAAGGCAAGATTCCCGAATTCCAACGGGCTTTAATGTATCAACAGGTAACAGTGGAAAAGCTGGTAGTCCAAGCATATATGGAAGGAAGCTATCAAAAATTATGGCAAGCTCTCACGCTTTCGAAAACAGTGCCAAGTGCAAAAGTAGCGAAAGAAATTTTAGACGACTTAATAGAAGCTAATCGAGAATTTTGGCCAGAGTTAAAATAAAAAAAGACCGTTCCTCTTTAAAAGGAAAATGGATTCTACCTTTTAAAGAGGAGTCTTTTTTTACAAGATAAGAAAGCATTCCTGTAATAAAGCAAAATGAGGATTGAACTAAAAAGCCTCCTTGGTATGATACGAGGTGTCCAAAGCTAATCGCAAAAATGGACCCTTAAATTAACCAAGGAGGATTAATATGAATTATAAACACAATTATAAACAAAATGAAAAGATATTGCAAATGACAGAGGAAATTTTAATTGTGGGAATTGATATTGCTAAAGAGAAGCATGTTGCTCGCGCTCAAAATAAGCGAGGAATTCAATTCGGAAAAGCGCTTTAAGTTGAGAATAGTTTCGAAGGTTTTCAGTACTTTAAGGGTTGGATAAATGAATTAGCCGTGCAAAACAATAAAAGTGATAAGACGATTGGTATGGAACCTACTGGACGCTATTGCTGCCTCTTGCATACTGGCTAATGGAAAACAAACTCAAAGTAGTCGTTGTCATTCCAGCACATGTTAAAAGTCAAAAGAGTTGGATGACAATACCCCAATCGAAAATGATGTAAAAGATACCAAAGTCACTCCACGCTTAGTCCAAGCTGGACGTTATTCTGAACCCCATTTGCCGGGCATATATGCGGAACTCCACGAAGGCATGAATAGGGTATGATCAATTAATGTAAGAGCGGTACAAGGAAGGGTTCATCCATTTACTACGTTGCTAAACGAGCGCCCCGCGCCTTTGTTCCACTATAGGAAAGGATAAGATTTTTTTGGTTTATAGTATAAGAAAAACAAAAGGCTTTCGCCATAAGACTTGGCGACAAGCCAAGTTTTTCTAAGCCTCTTTTTAATGAGGTTCTATTATATGGTGAAATAAGCGCTTTGCCTAACTCAAGTTCGGTCAAAAACTTCTAAGTTGAATAGATTGCTTTCTCCCCCCACTTCTGTATAATATATTTCGAGTATCGAAGAAAAGCATCGGAATGTTTGGAAGGAGAGCGATTCATGGATGCACAACCTAAGGCAGAGACAAAACATGAAAAAATTTGGACACGTGACTTTATCCTGATTTGTCTCGCCAATTTCTGTATATTTTTAGGCTTTCAAATGACGTTGCCGACTTTACCGCTGTTTGTTAAAGAGTTAGGTGGCAGTGATCAACTCATTGGGGTTATTGTGGGAATATTTACATTTTCGGCATTGATCCTGCGTCCATATGCAGGTCACGCTTTGGAATCCAAAGGAAGACAATTTGTTTATATGTTTGGACTGCTTATCTTTGTATTATCTGTTGGTTCATTTGCACTCGTTTCGAGCATTGCACTATTACTTATCCTCCGAATCGTTCAAGGAATCGGTTGGGGATTTTCAACGACAGCCACAGGTACAATTGCTACGGATTTAATTCCACCTTCACGTCGTGGAGAAGGGATGGGTTATTTTGGCTTGGCTGGTAACCTAGCATTAGCACTTGGCCCATCTTTAGGATTAGCCCTCGTCGACCAAATGCGCTTCTCCCAATTTTTTCTAATCTGCGCCTCTGCTGGTCTTGCTGCTTTAATTCTATCAAGTAAAATTAAATATAAAAAAGTAGAGCAATCAAAGGATAAGACGGTGACTTTAAAGTTTGATATTTTTGAGAAAACGGCTATTCAACCCTCTTTGCTGTTGTTTTTTGTGACGTTTACTTTTGGCGGTATTGCTACCTTCCTACCTCTGCACGCAGCTGAACAAGAGATTGCTGGCATCGAAGGCTATTTTTTAATGTATGCTGTTTTCCTTTTGATTTCCCGAACTTTCGCCGGAAAAATTTATGATCGGAGAGGTCATTTATACGTTTTTCTTCCCGGAACAATCCTGATTTTTGGCGCTATGCTATTATTAGCTTGGCTTCCAAGCACGGTAATTTTATTAGTTGCAGCTAGCTTATATGGACTTGGGTTCGGAATGATTCAGCCTGCATTACAGGCTTGGGCGGTAGAAAAAGCACCGGCAAACCGTAAAGGGATGGCGAATGCGACTTTCTTTTCCTTTTTTGATTTAGGTGTTGGTATGGGAGCTATCATCTTTGGACAAATTGCCTTCTTATTTAATTATGCAGTTATCTATGTAACTGCTGCCGGCTCCGTATTCATATCCATGTTATTGTATCTCTATTTAGTATTTATTGCTGTTCGTGGGAAGAAATCATAATGAAGTGAATCCTCTCTTAGTAAGAGTTACCACGGTCATTTGAATTCAAGCGAATTTACAGTAATTCCAGATAAATAAGGAACCAAACTACTGTTGCTCGGTTCCTTATTTTTGGGTTTTCGTTATTCAGTTTGTTTTACAGCTTAAATTTTTTTCTATTAGTGATGCTTAGGCAGTACAATACGTTTGTACAATTGGACCGTAATGACATAATATAAACCGTAGATAGCTACGAAAAGGCTAATCGGTAGCCAAATTTTTGTATAAGGCTCAACCAAGATGAAAGAAAACATTTGCATGCCAATTAGGACATGAACGAGCCCAATAATGGCCGGGAATAAAAATAGGAGAAATAATTCTCGGTAAATGGACCGTTTTAACAACGACTTGCGCACACCGATTTTCCGTAACATATGATAGCGCTCGATATCTGCTCCAGCACTTGATAGTAATTTAAACATAAGTACACTCGCCATCATCATTAAAAATGCAATACCGAGGAAAATTCCCATAAATACTGTACCGCTGGAAAAACTTTTTAAACCAACGTAGTTATTGTATTTTCCGCCCGCATTGTCTACAGTATGACCTACGTAACTTTCGGCAACTATTTTTTGTCTTTCTTCCAGTTGCTTGAACGCGGACAAATGTTTAGAAAAGTCATCTGCCTTCGTTAAGATAACCTGTTTTTCTTTAGCATCTATTTTCCCATAATGGCTCTGATCAACCACATAAATCGTTCTTTCACCAAACATATTATCATCTGCATTTAATTCAAAGGAAATAGCATTCCACCATTTATCCGGGAGCTCTTCCCCTTTAGTGCCATCCAACGTATATACGGGAGCAGGGAGTTTCTCTTTGACTCGCTTTATTTTTACATCTGCCAGTTTTTCCATGCCAACTCCTTTTTCATCTCCCATATGGGGGACTAATGGCGGCTGTTCTAATAAGCTTTCTTTAAGGAAAAATACTCCGTTATCTGTTACTTTATACAGATACGTATTTTCCTCTGTTAGCTCCATTGCTTCTAACGTCTTCAAGTCTTCTTTTGTTGGTTCGTAGATTGCTGCGTCGTTTGCTTTAAAGGTAGAAGCTTGCAGCTCAACATTATGATAAAACGATAAACCTGCTGTCATCGCACCTAATCCAAGTGCTATTAACATCGCTACAGTCCCTAGCACCTTGGTTAAGTTAAGCATTCGGAATCGTAATTGCCCCAATGTGAACGAATTAATTCCTGTTTCATTTAAAACCCGATTTTGTTTTAATGTTTTTACAAAGTATGGTAAAATTGAAATGAAAATCAAGTATGTTCCTGGTACGATCGTAACAGTTGCTAAAATAACTCCGATGTGTTGGAATTTAGCGATATGAATCATCGTATAGTAGCCAACAGCCATTAAAATAATGGAAAACAGCACACCAAAAAATGTTTTTACGCCACTTGTTTTAATAAAATCCTCCTGTTTATTTGCTTGTAGTAAATCAAGCACTTTTTTCCTGCCGATTTTCCAAGCATTCACCATCGATGTTAATAAAAACAAAATAATATAAAAGATAACGGTTGTGATTATTGAAGAGGCATAAATTGCTTTAAATCCGGTAGCTTCTGCTGAAAAATCAAGCATATCCATCAACACATCAGCGATAACCGTCGTTAATCCCATTCCAATTATAATCCCAATCACAAGCGAGATCAGTCCGATAAATAGTGTTTCCATAAACATCAACTGGGTAATCTTACTTTTTTTCGCTCCTAGCGTCATATACATTGCCATTTCTTTTTGCCGCAATGTTTGAATAAACGAGGTGGCATAAAAAATATAAAATATGGAAATAAACCCGAGAATAAAAGTTCCGACATGAAAAACAAACATTGTTGCACTAATCATAGCATTTGCTTCAACAAAAGCTTTGTTTTGAGCTAGTGTTTGAAACATATAGAAAATCGCGATGGAAATGGTTAATCCAAATAGTAATACTAAATAATCCTTAAACATTTTCCGCATACTTGTTAGAGATAATTTTACTAACATGTTATCACCTTCTTTTACCATTCACTCGGAGTGTTAAATTCGGAAAGTACATTAAGTATATCTTGGTGAAATGCACTTCGTGTATGATTGCGATGGATTTCTTTATACAGCTGCCCATCTTGGATAAATAATATACGCTGACAGTAACTTGCACTAAGCGGATCATGTGTTACTAGCATAATCGATGTACCAAGGTTTTCATTCATATGGACGAAGGTTTCCATTAAACTTCTAGCATTTTTAGAATCCAATGCTCCTGTTGGTTCGTCTGCCAGTATAAGTGCAGGCTCATGAACGAGTGCACGAGCTGCGGCAACCCGTTGCTTCTGCCCACCTGAAATCGTTACTGGGTATTTAGGAAGAATATCTTGAATGCCGAGATTTTCCGCCACCTTTAACACGCTTGGTTTAATTTGTTTTACCGCAACACCTTGTAAAGATAAAGGCAAAGCGATATTCTCGTAAACAGTAAGGTTTTCCAATAGATTAAAATCCTGAAAGATAAAGCCAAGCTGTTGTGAGCGAAAATCAGCTAGTTGATTTTGCTTCATTTTGGTAATATCCGTTCCGGCAATTTTAACAGAGCCGTCTGTAGCTTGGTCTAATGTGGATATCACATTTAAAAGCGTTGTTTTTCCAGCACCTGATGGTCCCATAATGCCGACAAATTCACCTGTGTTCATTTCAAATGATACGTCCTTTAAGGCATGATATTGTGTTTCTTTATGTTTTCCATATAACTTGTTTAAATGGTTCACTTGTAAGACAGACTGTGTCATAGTTCTACCTCCAACTTTATATTTTCTATTGTTAGCTTAACGCTATATGGAAATTACAGGTATCGAATTTCCTTTCAGCATGCTTACAGATTTGTAACCTTATATAATTAAAATTAGTTTAGTCTACAGAAGAAACTGAATGCTGATTTAAAAATTGAAGATTCATTTATTTGATGGTAAAGCGATAATAACTGGGCTGATGAATACTTCTTTTTGATCCGAATGGAATGCGCATTAAGCCTTCCGTTGATGGAAGCTAGATTTTGTAGCCTTAAATAAATGCTAAAGAACCAAGCATTTTTGCTGCTTGGTTCTTACCATTCTCTACTTTTGCTTAGGCAGTACAATTCGCTTGTACAATTGGACAGTTATAACGTAGTAAATACCGTAAATCAGTAAGAAAATACTAATTGGTAACCATATTTTAGTGTAAGGTTCGACCAAGATGATGGCAAAAGCTTGCATGCCAACCAAGACGTGTGCGAAACCAACGATTGCTGGGAATAAGAATAGCAGGAACAGCTCTCGGTAAATCGATCGCTCCAATAGCTTCTTACGTACGCCAATTTTTCTTAGCATGTGGTAACGTTCAATATCTGCTCTGGCGCTTGATAGCAACTTAAACATTAGCACACTAGCCATCATCATCAGGAAGGCAATACCTAAGAAAACTCCCATAAAGATGGTGCCGCTAGAAAGCTGATATAAACTAGTGTAAAGTGTGGATTTTCCTCCGTAATACGCTATCGGTTCTTCAGTATAGAGTTCGGCAACCTCCTTTTGCCTTTCTTCTAATTGCTTGAGTTTTGGTAAATATTTTGTGAAGTCGTCTGTGCGAGCTAAAATGACTTGCTCTTCCTCTGCGTTTATTTTTTGGAAATGGTTTTCGTCAACCACATAAATCATTCTTGGACCAAACATTTCAAAGCTTGCATTTAACTCACCTGAAATAGCATTAACCCAAGCCTCTGGCAACATTTCGCCTTCTTGACCATCCATGGAATATACAGCTGCAGGGAGCTTACTAGCTACCCGTTTTATTTTTACATCTGCCAGTTTTTGAATGCCAGCTGTATCAGGAATTAAAGGTGGTTGTTTTAATAAATTGTTTTTAAGAAAATAAACGTTATCATCTGTTAGCTTATATACATACGTATGTTTTTCGGGTAGTTTCATCGTTTTAATCGTGTCCATATCTTCTTTTATTGGTTGGTATATAGCGATATCATTTACTTTAAGTTTAGAAGTTTGAACTTCCGCGTTATGGTAAAAGGAAATGCCTGCTGTCATCGCACCTAATCCAAGGGCAATTAACATCGCTACTGTTCCCAGCACTTTTGTTAAATCAAGCATACGAAAGCGTAATTGGCCTAGTGTAAAGGAGTTGATTCCAGTTTCATTTAAAATACGATTTTTTTTCAGTTTCTTTACAAAGAAGGGCAGCAAGTAAATAAACATGAAGAATGTCCCTGGAATGACTGTAACTGTTATAATAATCACTGCTATCTTTTTTATTTCTGTAGACTTAAAATCTAGCATATTGATAAAAATATAATAAGCGATGGCAATTAAAATAACAGAAAAAACCACACCGAGAAATGTTTTTACACCATTCGTTTTAATAACATCTTGTTTTTGATTAGCCTGTAACAAATCAAGTACTTTTTTTCTGCTAATTTGCCACGCATTAACGATGGACGTTAATAAAAATAAAGCGACATAGAAAATAACCGTGGACAAAATCGATTTGGTATAAATAGCTTTAAATCCTTCTGCTTCTGCTGATAAGTTAAGTTTTTCCATTAATAAATCGGTCATAACTGTCGTTAACCCAAAGCCAAGTAATACCAATAGCTAGGGAAATGAGTCCAATAAACAGGGTTTCCATAAACATCAACTGGGTAATCTTACTTTTTTTCGCTCCAAGCGTCATATACATAGCCATTTCCTTTTGTCGTAATGTTTGAATAAAGGATGTGGCATAAAAGGTATAAAATATAGTAATAAATCCAAGAATGACTGTACCCACATGGAAAATAAACATGATGGAATTAATAAGGGAATTTGCTTCAACAAAAGCCTCATTTTGAGCCAGTGTTTGAAACATATAAAATATAGCAATGGAGATGGTTAGCCCAAATAATAATACTAAATAATCCTTAAACATTTTCCGCATACTTGTTAGAGAAAGCTTTAATAACATACAAACTCACCGGTTTTCATTTCAAATGATACGTCTTTTAATGCATAAGATTGCGTTTCTTTATATTTTCCATATGATTTATTTAAGTGGTTCACTTGTAAAACAGATTGCGTCATGGTTTTACCTCCAGTATTATTTTTTTATTATTAGTTTAGCGTCAAATGGAAATTACAGGTATTGAACTTCCTTTCAGCAAGCTTACAGTTTTGTAAGTAACGATCTGTGAAAGGGAAGAATAGTTTAAAAACAGGGGAAACTTGTTTACAATAGAAGCATAAGTATTGGCAAAGGAAGGTATTTCTGTTTTGAAAACAATCCGTGATATTAATGTGGAAAAATTATTTCCGTCGGTCATTTATAAACGAGGGTTAAAATATTATAGACAAGGTCGCGTCAGTGATCCGTTATTTGATATTAATTATCAGGAGTGGTCGGCAACGGTTGAAGGAACGGAGAACTACATGGTAGAAATTAATGCAAAAAATCTAGCAAATGGTTCCATTGATACCTATTGTAACTGTCCAGCATTTGATACGTTTGGTACATGTAAACATATAGCAGCTGTGTTAATTAAAATTGTGAATAAAGATAAGGGGACGATGGCAGATTTTTCTTCCTATGACTATCACTTAACGCAAAATTTGATGAATGCGTTAAATAATCTTCCGCCAACGGATCAGCTGAAAGCACCATCGCCGAATCAAATCGAGCTTAAGGTGGAATATATTTGTAAGCTGGACTATCATGAGCAAATACAAGTAGAAATAAAAATGGGTGAAAAGCGTTGCTATGTTGTAAAAGATGCTCGTTCTTTATTAGAACATATTATGGAGAAAAGAGAATATCCGTTAACCAAGCGGTTTTCCTATCTTCCAGAGCTGCACACCTTTGCTCAAGAGGATATGGACCTTTTGGTTCAGTTGCATGCTATCTTACAAAGTGAGCGTGTCTATCGTAGTGAGGATAGATTTTCCAGTCATCAAGAGAGCAAACGTTTTATACTCATTCCGCCTTTAGAAGCAAAAACGTTACTGGAGCAGATGGTAAAACGGTCATTTTATGTAGACACAACGAAGGAAAATTATTCATCTGTAATGGTTGAAAAAGGGAAAATGCCGTTTGCCTTTTCTTTATCAGGCCAAAGCCGAGAGGAACTATTACTAAAAATGGATCCATTGCAAGACGTGGTCTTTTTGCCACATTATGAGCTTTTGTTTGCAAATGGAGTGTTCTATTTTCCTGAACCGCATCAAGCGTCCATTATGAAGCAGCTTCGTCGGTTTCAACATCATCATTGGCAATTGCCAATTGCTAAAAATCAGGCTGATGAATTTGTATCTACTGTCATTCCATCGTTAAGAAAAGTGGGCAATGTATCGATTGCCGATAATGTTGCAAAAGATATCGTCCAGTTTCCACTTGAAGCCAAGCTTTATTTGGAAGTAAAGGGTTCATATATTGTTGGAAAATTGGAATATCATTATGGCGATGAGCGAATCGATCCTTTTGGTGGAAGAGAGTCGAATGATATCATTATTATTCGAGATGTGGAAAAAGAACAACAAATCATGCAGCTCATTGAATATGCGGATTTTCATTATAACGGAAAAGAATTATATATTCATGTAGACGATGAAGAAGCAATGTATGAGTTTATTTATTACACGTTACCGAAATTAGATGCGCATGTAGCATTGTTTTTAACAGCTGCTATTCGCAATCTAATCGTGGAACAGGAGCCTCAAGCCTATACCAAAGTGCAGGTCGAAAGTTCATCCAATTTATTAGATATTGGTTTTGATATTGAAGGTGTTAATGAGTCGGAAATCAAACAAATTTTAGCAGCTGTAATAGAAAAAAAGCGATATTATCGCTTAGATAACGGGGCATTACTATCTTTAGAAAATGATACGTTTCTATCTATGCAACAATTTTTTGAGGATATGAATATAAGTACGGATGATGTTACAGAAGGCAATATGAAGGTACCGGTTTACCGCGGTGTACAAATTGATGAGCTATTGCAAACCGATAAAAATTATGATCGCTCGTTTCGCAAGTTGTTACATCATTTAAAATCACCAGAAGAGCAGGTTTACCCACTTCCTGAACTATTTGTTGAGCTTAGGAACTATCAGGAGACAGGCTATCAATGGTTTAAGTCGTTAAGCGAGTATCATTTAGGCGGTATTTTGGCTGATGATATGGGACTGGGAAAAACGTTGCAAAGTATTTCCTATATCGCTTCAGAGCCGGGTGAATACCCACATCTTATTGTTGCGCCGTCTTCTGTTGTATACAACTGGAAAAATGAATGTGCTAAATTTGCTCCACAATTGCAAGTCGCAATCTTAACAGGTACACCACAGGAGCGGAAACAGAAATTTGCGCATTCGAAGCAGATGGATGTTTGGATCACTTCCTATGCTACAGTGAGGCAAGATATAGAGCTGTATCAGGATATTTCTTTTCAAACGTTAATTCTCGATGAGGCACAATATATTAAAAATTATGCGACGAAAACATCAAAGGCGATTCGGAGCATTCAAGCAGGGCGCCGTTTTGCGTTAAGTGGCACACCGATTGAAAACTCTATTGATGAATTGTGGGCGATTTTTCAAGTGATTTTACCAGGCTTAATGCCTAACTATAAAACATTTAAACAACTTCCTTACGACAAAATTGCCATGATAACAAGACCGTTTATTCTGCGGCGTTTAAAACGAGATGTATTACATGAGTTGCCTGAAAAGATTGAAACGGTGCACAGCTCTCATTTAACGAAAGACCAGAAGGATTTATATATTGGTTATCACCGTCAACTACAACAAGAAGCGGTACAATCAATGAGCGAAAATGGCTTCCAGAAAAGCCGTATGAAAATCTTGGCTGGTTTAACGCGCTTACGGCAGATATGCTGTCATCCGTCGTTATTTATAGAAAACTACCAAGGAAACTCGGGCAAGCTGGAACAATTGATGGAAACGGTAAGAAATGCCAAAGAAAGTGGCAAACGAATGTTGATTTTTTCTCAGTTTACCTCCATGCATGAGATTATTCAGAAAGAATTAGAAAAAGAGCAGATTGGCTATTTTTATTTACATGGTCAAACGCCGTCGCAGGAACGTGTAGAAATGAGTGAACGTTTTAATAACGGTGAAAATGATGTTTTTCTTATTTCGTTAAAAGCCGGTGGTACCGGTCTGAATTTAACAGGCGCAGATACGGTTATTCTTTACGATTTATGGTGGAATCCAGCAGTGGAGGATCAGGCAACCGGCCGTGCGCATCGATTTGGTCAAAAGAATGTCGTACAAGTTATTCGTTTAATTACAGAAGGAACCATCGAAGAGAAAATATACGAGTTGCAGCAAAAGAAGCGCGAATTAATCGATCAAGTAATTCAACCAGGGGAAGCAATGCTTTCCAGCTTAAGTGAGAATGATGTTCGCGAACTATTAAATATATAAAGGCAAGGGATGTGAAAGAAGCGCTATTAGTAAGGCTTCTTTCATTTGTTTGAGTAAATATTTACAAATTCAAGCTAAAAAGCTTTCTTGGTCGTCCCCTTATATATGGTTTTTCTTCACCTGTTACTTTAATAACTTTACCTGCTAAAAGCTTATTAATGGTTCGTTCGGCACTGCGCTTGGTTACTTTATAATGTAAGGCGAAATCATGCGACGAGAATGGCTCATTATTACGCAATGTAACGAATTGAATGAAATTATAGGATATTTCGTTATTTAACCGTGCTTTATGAATCAATGCCTGATACAATTTCGAAGTATCAAAGGTTTTGGTTATGCCAATAGGACCAATCATATCCTGATTTTCATTTACCAGATAACATTTGCTTTCATTCTCACCTAAGCAAGCCTTTAACGCTGTTTTAGCATTTTCTTTTGCTCTTTTTGCATTAAGCCCAAGCCCAAACCCAATAGCCACAGGAAGTTGTGAACGACGTTCGATGACATGAAGTAATGGAAAATCACGGTAATGTTGTTTGATGTGATCTAACATGCTATTTGTTCCAAAGAGCATGACGCGATTATGTTTATATATTACTACACATGCATTGTTTTGGTGAGCGAATTCCTCAATGATATGTCGTAATTGCACATTGCTGTCGAAAGACTGTACTTTTGCTTCGGTCGATTTTAGCTGGATATATCCGATTACGATTTGGGTTGTATTCAGTTGATATTGCCGCAGTTTAGCGACTTGTCTTGCCTCTTCAATGGCTAATTTAATATTTAATGAGGGAGTATGTATCTTTCTGGCTGGAATTTCCTTTTGCTTCAGTTTCTCTTCTACTTCTTTGAGGGATGTAAGAACATAATCTATCTTTCCTTGTTTCCATAGACGTTGGTGATATTCAACAATAGAAGAGAAGTCATGAGACATCGATTCGTTAGTTTGAAGCAAATAGATGTCATTATCTTGCAAATCTAATTCTGATAAAACATTGTATACAGGTTTTACATCGCAAACATCCATAGAAATACGGTTCCAGTTTTGTTCCCTTTCCTGTTTCAAAAGACTTAATGTTGTTAATAGCATATATTCATTCAAAGAAATATAGATGCAAGGAGTCGTTTTTTTGACAGCTTTATTTTTCACCAATAAGTATGGAATTTGTTCGGTGAAAAGATAAATATCACATACATATGCTTTTTCTACTTGATAAAACAACTCTTTTGTTTGCACGTACGGAAAAAACATAAATTCAAGCTCTTTATCTACAGCTATTTTTTTAACTCGACTCAGCATAGAACTTGGGCAAAATATGGCTACTTTCATTTTCATTCGATCGCTCCTGTTTGAGTAATATAAATGCTGCACCCGCCGAAGCGAAGATGAATCTGTTTTGACTATTGCATGAAAACAGGTTGCAACAAGACTTCCTCGGATTATACAGGCGGATGTGTTTTTACAATTAAATAGTTAATAGCCATATGATATTGAATTTTCTAACAATTGTCAAGATTATTATTGGAAAAGGCAGCATGAATTCTAAAGAACCTCTTCTAACAAGAGGTTTCCCCTGTATCCCGCGAAAACGGGCTGTAGACTTCACATAGAGTTACAGAAAAGGTGCGAAGACTTCCCCGTAAAGGCCCGATTGGTTTAACTAACTTGTCATGGTAAAGAGCATCCCATGACATGAAGTTTCCTTGTATAGTATGCTTATAAAAAGGGTATGGATGGGGGGAAGATAGGATGAATCGTTTTCTAACATTAACTAAAGTGAAGCTACCGATTATTCAGGCGGGAATGGCTGGTGGGATTACGACACCAGAACTTGTCGCAGCAGTTGCAAATCAAGGGGCGCTAGGAACAATAGGGGCAGGCTATATGAAACCAGAAGCATTACAAAAATTAATCCAACAAGTAAAACAATTAACGGATCAACCATTTGCAGTTAATCTGTTTGCGACGAATTTACAAGCGAGTTCAGACGATTTGGAGCCAATGCAATCAGAATTAAATACCTTTCGAGAACGTTTAAGGATTGAGCCAGGAAGTAAAGAAGTGCAAGTGCATGATTATATGCAAGAGAATCTAGAAGTTTTGTTAACGGAAAAGGTTCCTATTATAAGCACGGCTTTTGGTATATTAGCAAATGAACATATCGAGAAGTTGAAAAATAATCATGTGATCTTAATTGGAATGGCAACGAATGTAGAAGAAGCAAAACAGCTTGAAGAGGCGGGATATGATATAGTCGTAGCACAAGGGAGTGAAGCTGGTGGGCATCGAGGTACATTTTATATCGATCAATATCCAGATGGGTGTAATATCGGGTTAGTATCATTGCTTTGTGCTATTACGGAACAGGTTAATATTCCTGTTGTCGCAACAGGTGGGATCATTTGTAAAGAGCAAATGGAAGGGCTACTAAAGTTGGGAGCGGAAGCTGTGCAAATTGGAACACGTTTCCTCGTTGCTGAAGAGGCCGGAACAGCGCCTTCTTATAAGGAAGCTATTCTTAATGCAAAAGCAGAAGATACAGTGATCACAACATTTTTCTCAGGCAGACCGGCAAGAGGAATTGTCAATACATTCATTAACGAACTGGAGCAAAAACAAATGACAGCTTTGCCATTTCCGATTCAAAATGACTGCACGAAGGATATAAGAAAAGCAGCCAAGGAGCAAGGTGATTCTGCTTATCAATCCTTATGGGCAGGACAAGGAGTTGGTCAAATCAGAACGGAAGCAACAGTAAAGGATATTATAGAATCATTCATAAAATAATCTAACAAAAGCATTGGAATGAAGCGTTTGCCTTCATGTAAAAATATGCAATTAGAGTTCCCGTAGCGATTAGATGCTGCGGGTTTTTTAAACTATAGGGAAAAAAGTTTTTTTGGTTTATAGTATGAGTCAATTTCATAATAGCTCTTTTTAAAAATACAAAGACATACAGAATTTTAAAATTGTATTATAAAAAACAGAAATCATGCTACTTGTTGCTGATTATTTAATTGTGCATTTATACGATCTGCAGCTAGTTTTGAAGCATTGTACACAAGTGTTACCATGTCAAAATGGACTTTCGCACGCTTTAGTTTTTCTGGTGCACCGAGTCGTGACTTTTTAGTCATTGCATAATAGATTGCATCCAAATTTATCGCGGCAATAACTGCTTCATATTTTTTGGTAGATTCCATGTCATATAATTCTTGGATGCCAAATAAACTTGGTTGTCGTATAATAGTCATAGGAAGTACTCCTCCAGTCTTTTGGGATGTTTTAGTCAACTACCATTATACAAGACTTGGGGAGGCACTTCCTTTTTTTACATCTCAAACACATTGATACACAAGGACTAAGAATTATGAAATTCATTCAGTATAAGAAAAAAAGGCTTTCGCCATAAGACTTGGCGACAAGCCAAGTTTTTCTAATGGGGAGGAGAGTATAAGCTTCTGCTCCATTCCATCTACACCAGAATAGACCAGCTCCGGAAGCACCTCTTTGCGTGCGAGTATGCAACATCCATCTTCATACGATAAATTCCACGTCGAATCTAAAGCTTGATCACTACTACAGTAAAATAAAAGAAGGTGTACTTCCTTAAGCTGTCCAGCTTTTATTGTGTAAATAGAGTAACCGAATACATAATAAAATATTAATTTAATTAGTTCTATTACTAATAGTTTGACAATAAAGGGATTAAAAAGTTAAAATATAGTTTATAAAAAGGTTTATAAGGGGGAGTACGCATGAAACAATCAAAGCAATTTTTATTAATGGTTACCTTATTTATCTTTGCGTTATTACTGACAGCATGCGGAGGGGACAATAAAGCTGACAGTGCAGATGAAGGGGGCAAGGCAGAGGGGGAAAAACCAGAATTTCTAAGCTTATTGACTGGTGGAACAAGTGGTACATATTATCCCTTGGGTGGAGAAATGGCCTCCATTATTAAAGATGAAACAGGTATTCAGACAGACCCGCAATCATCCAATGCCTCTGCTGATAATGTAGCTGCTTTAAGAGATGGAGATGCGCAATTAGCTTTTGTACAGACAGATGTTATCTCTAATGCAATTGAAGGAATAAACTCATTTGAAGGAGAGCCCGTGGATAACGTGCAAGCAATTGGCTCCCTTTATCCAGAAACCATTCAAATTGTTACAACAAAAGATTCAGGGATTACCTCAGTGGAGGATTTAGCTGGAAAAGCGGTTTCTGTTGGAGCTCCTGGGTCAGGGACGTATGTGAATGCGGAGCAGATTTTGGAAATTCATGATATGACAATGGATGATATTGAAGCGCAAAATCTTGATTTTGGAGAGTCGACTGGTGGTATTCAAGACGGAAATATTGATGCCGCATTTATTACAGCGGGCACCCCGACAGGTGCTGTTGAAGGATTACAAGCTCAAGTGGATGTAAATATTGTTCCGATTGCTCAAGAAAAGACGGATGCCTTGGTAGAAAAATATCCTTATTATGCAAGTGATACAGTTCCTGCAGGGACATATGGGCTGGAAGAGGATGTCCAGACAGTGGCCGTACTAGCGATGCTAGCTGTAACAGACAGTCTCTCCGAAGATGTTGTCTACGATATTACGAAAGCTATTTATGAAAATTCAGATAAAATCGCACATGATAAGGGTCAGCTTATAACGAAAGATACTGCTCTTGATGGGATTGGTATTGATTTACATCCAGGTGCTAAAAAATATTTTGATGAAGAAGGTATTTCAGCTTCTGAGTAATGATGTAGCGATAGTGACCGGCTGTAAAATTAGTTTGCAGAATTTTGCTGCCGGTTATTCTATTGTCCCCTAAAAGTAAGACTGACATCTCATAACATATAAAATTTCGAAACCTAAAAATATAAGGTGAAGACCATATGAAAGCTTTAGCTAGAAAACCATGGGGTTTTATGCTTATTTTCCTCGCTAGTATTACGCTGTTAATTACTTTACTTGTTCCCTTTCAAACAGCGCTTATTTTTTATAAGGAAAATACAAATCGAATAGAAATGTTCCTTCCTGTCGAGGAGGGGGATCCGTTTCAGCTTATATTTACCCATTCCATTCATTTAACAGATGTAGTGGAAAAATATGAAATAACGGATAAAAAAACGATCCGCCAAACGGAAATCAGCTTTGAGGAATTTGCTATCGGTATGCCTTCTAATGCGCAAGGTGATGAACAATTTACTTACGAAGATGGAAAATATCATATTAAAAATATAAATCAAACGTTTGATCAAATTAAGCTTCGCAATGGAAAAGTTGTTTCTGAAAATAGACTCGTTTGGGGAGATGGCGCACACTATCGCGTTTATTTAAACGATTATGTGGAACCAGGTGCTTGGTTTACGTTAAAAGTGGAAGACATAACGCTATGGCAATACCTGAAAGGAGTGGAAATACATGAGTGAGGAAAAAAATCAGTTAACGGAACAAGAAAAAGAAGAATTGTTACAAAAATACGATACAGAATCAAATACGAGGAAGCTTGCAGGAATGGCTGCTGGGATCGTATTCATTGGCCTGCTGGCATTTTCAATCTTTCAATTATATACAGGTGCATTTGGACAAAAAACGGCTTATATTCAACGGACTGTTCACTTAGGATTTGCACTCTCCTTAATTTTCCTTTTGTTTCCAGCGAGAAGGAGCGGAAACAAGTTCCGGGTTGCCTGGTACGATTATGTGCTTGTTATATTATCGATTATTGTTTGTAGCTATTGGCCGCTATACTATGAAACACTTGTGCAGCAAATTGGCGGTATTACAGAAGCGCAAATGATTATTGGAGGAATGGCTATATTACTCGTAATGGAGGCTGCGCGAAGAGCAGTAGGCTTGCCGATTACAGTTATAGCAGGTTTGTTTTTAATTTATGCTTTGTTTGGTAGGCAAATGCCTGGCATAATAGCCCATCAAGGATTAAGTCTAGAACAGCTTATCGATACGATGTTTTTTACGACAGATGGGATTTTAGGAACACCATTGCAAGTTTCTTCCACTTATATTTTCCTCTTTTTGTTATTTGGTGCATTTTTAGTCCAAACAGGAGTCGGGAATTATTTCAACGATTTAGCCATCTCTATTGCCGGTAGACGGACTGGGGGACCTGCGAAGGTAGCGATTTTTTCTAGTGCATTAAATGGGACAATATCTGGAAGCTCCGTTGCCAATACAGTAACGACTGGTTCCTATACCATTCCAATGATGAAACGATTAGGGTATAAACCGAATTTTGCGGGTGCTGTAGAAGCAGCCTCGTCAACAGGTGGACAGATTATGCCGCCAATTATGGGAGCGGCTGCTTTTTTAATGATTGAATTTGCTGGTGTAGGGTATTGGGAAATTGCTCAAGCTGCACTAATCCCAGCTATTTTATATTTTTCTGGTATTTGGATCATGACACATTTAGAAGCAAAACGAATTGGTTTGTACGGGCTGCCAAAGGACCAAATCCCCCCTAAGAAAGAAGTGCTTAAAAAAATTTACTTGCTCCTGCCGATTATAGCAATTGTTTGGCTGTTATTTGAGGGATTTAGCATTGAACGAACGGCGCTGTATGGAATAGGTATTACCATATTAGTTAGTTTATTTATGAAGGAAACGCGTATAACGCCGAGAAAATTCATTACCGCACTGACGTCAGGAGCACGTACAGCATTAGGCGTGGCTGCAGCCACTGCTTGCGCTGGAATTATTGTTGGTGTCGTCACAAAGACGGGGCTAGGAGTAAAGTTAGGAAATAGTTTAGTGGATATCGCAGGAGCCATCGCCACATCAGCAGATATGCAATTATTATTGACCTTGTTTTTTACGATGATTACGTCAATTATTTTAGGAATGGGTTCACCTACGACTGCGAATTATATTATAACTTCAACGATAGCTTTGCCTGCTATAGTAGCTTTAAATGGTGAATTGGAAGTTGCTATACCATTACTTGCTGGGCATATGTTTGTGTTTTATTTCGGTATTGTAGCTGATATCACTCCACCAGTCGCACTCGCTGCTTTTGCAGCTACGGGGATTTCAGGAGGAGAACCGATTCGTACCGGGGTAAATGCTGCGAAGCTGGCTATTGCTGCTTTTATTATTCCGTATATGTTTGTTTTACAGCCAGAATTATTAATGATTGATACATCGATAGTCGAGGTTGGGTGGATTTTATTTACAGCTATTACAGGTATGATCGCGATTGGCGCAGGATTGATTGGCTTTTGGTATGTAAAGCTCCACTGGTCCATTCGACTTGTAAGCATAGCAGTCGGTTTATTGTTAATTTATCCAGAAGGAAATACGGATTTATATGGATTAGCCGCCTTTGTTCTTATGTTAGCTATCCAGTTGTACATGAATCGTTCAAAAGCATCAGGTGATGAAATGGAAAAAACGGCCAGCGGTTAGGGAGAGGATCGTAACCGCGTAAACCTTATGTAGCTTACGCTTGGTTTTCTGGATGTATGGATACCATCTCTTGGCGTTATGAAGGAAGGGCAACATGCGAAAAATGTGTGTTGACACTTCCCGTAAGCTGAAATGTTTTATGGATTCTTCTAAATAGCAGACGATAGACTCTAACATCATGATATGGATGTTAGAGTTGTTTCGTTGTATAGGAACCTATAAAATGAGATGCTTGTGGAAACGAAATAACCGACTAGTCACGTCCGGCTCCATCTCCCAGCAACTAGGCGACTTCTTAGGTTGTAAAATTTATCGTTTATCCGATATGTAAGGTGCTGTAAGCCTCCCGCTTAGAGGAGTTATCTGAACTGCAACGTATTTCGTAATAAGTCTTTAGACCATACCCTTGGGCTACTAATCATCAGTGGGGGATGAAAGATCCCCCTGATGGAAGGTTCACTTTACCTACATGCGATAGCGCGGTAGTTGTAAGATTTTCTATCCCATTAAGTGGAAGTTTGGGGAGTATTGTAGTTGATACTGTTAAGCAAGCTAGCGGAGGAAAAACACGGAGACTCCTTGAAAATGAACTAGACATTTTCTTCGTGCGATGTTTCGCTGACGTAGCTTTCCTTGTCCTGTGGGAAAGCGCAGTGGGAAGACCCTGCAGAAAAAAAGCGAATTTCTTTTTTTTGAGGAGGCTGAGCACCAGCCCTAGGAAAGCGTAGTGTTTTTCCGCAGCGGTCACTAGCTACATTTCGTTTCGCTTACATGTTTTTCAAAACAATTGTTGTATTAAAAATCAATAAATTTGTACATAAATAGAGTGCTGGAAATATAGAGGTTATAACTATGTCGAGAAAAACTTGAGACATACCATAAAGAAATCTTACTTTCGCATAACCGAAATTTGTTTTAAAATGGTAGATAATTCATTTTTGCAGAAAAGAATCTAGGATCACGTAAAGCTGAAGTCGTAGACAATAATAGAATAAGTTGTACAAAGAAGATAATCATTTTTTCCCTAACGTACTTTGCAAAGTTTCTTATCATGTCTGGGAATTCAGGAATATAAAATGGAAGTACCTTAGATCGCGTCAATAAAGGAGATCAAATAATGAAGCTGTTGCAATTAATGATCATTGGAGTTATCTCAGGTCTCGGTCTTGGAAGCTTTCTAAAACTTATGGAACAAATGACATCAAAACAGGTCTATACATTATTGTTAAATGTTGATTACATTCCTGTATTAAACAGCTGGTGCCTAAATGAATTCAGTGAATTTATGTTGCATATTCTCGTTTCTATCATACTTGTGCCAAGTATCTATTATAGCTTGAAACAGATCGGTCAAAGGCAAAGCATATACACATATATGCTAATTAGTAGTTTAATAGGTGCAATATTATATGTAACGACAAGCTTTTCTACTCGTACACCAGCTCTTTATGATGAGGCAGCATTTTTACTTTGGATCCTAGGTCATCTATTATTCGGATGGATTGTAGGTACTTTAATAGCTATGATAGTAAAGGATTAGATAATGATGAAAAACAGCAGAAGATTGTCAAAAGCAGTTAAACGGACGTTTTTAATTGGAGTCGCATTGTTTATATTACTTATCGGTATTTCGTTGTTTTTTCAACGTACTTTGTTGAATCAACCTGATTCACAAACAGGGCCATTAATCAGTGAACAAGTATTAGATTATCGCCCACTTGTAGCCAAATATGCCAAACAGTATGGGATTGAAAAACATGTAGAAACCATCCTTGCCATAATGATGCAAGAATCTGGAGGACGTGGGGACGATCCGATGCAAGCCTCAGAAAGCTACTGTGGCGAGCGAGGATGCATCAAGGACCCGGAATTATCTATTAAACAAGGTGTCTATTATTTTTCCAAAACATTGAAAGCGGCGGATGGAGACTTGCTAACTGCTGTTCAGTCTTATAATTTTGGAAAGGGGTTTATTGATTTTATTCGGGAACAGGGAGAGAATTTTTCCCAGGAAGCTGCTATTCAATTCTCACAAAAAATGTATGCTAACGATCCAGACAAGGAAAAATACCGTTGCTTACGGGATGGAGCAAAGGAGCTTGATGCTTGTTATGGCGATATATACTACGTTAAATCCGTCATGGCATATAGAGAAAAAATAACAGAAGAGTAGCTTTTTCCGTGGTATGATGAAAAGAAGGAGGAGATAGCAATGAATAAGGCAATTCATACCGAAAAGGCGCCAGCTGCATTGGGGCCATACTCACAAGCTGTTGCGGCAGGTGATTTTCTTTATGTGTCGGGGCAAATAGGCATTGATCCGACGACAGGGGAAATGACAGAAGGGATTGAAAACCAAACGAAGCAAGTATTGAAAAATATTCAAGCCATTCTTGAAAAAGCAGGCACAGATCTGACAAAGGCAGCTAAATTTTCAATCTATTTAAAGTCAATGGATGATTTTTCCACCGTGAATGAAATATATGGTAGTTATTTGCAAGAGCCATATCCAGCAAGATCGACGATTGAAGTTAGTAAACTACCTAAAGATGCGCTTGTAGAAATGGATGTTATTCTACATTTAAAGGCTTAGGAGGCGAAACTTGCAAAACCCCGCGTATCATAATCCAACAAAATTGATTTTGGGGAAAGGGCAATTAGGCAAGCTCCTTCAATAACTGGCTCCTTATCGGAAACTTATCGTTTTATGGTAGAGGAAGTATTAAGCGTAAAAGGATATATGAACGTGTTATGGAGCAGTTAAACAGTATCCATGCAAAATGTCTTTGAATTATCTAGTGTGAACCTAATCCAAGGATCTCTACTATATGTAAATGGGTAGAAATTAACTGATTGAAGATTCACTTTATAGGATGTTTTAAAAACCTGGTGAAGTGAAAAGCAAAAAGGGCTGGCTATTATTCATACATAGCCAGCTCTTCTTTAATCGCAGCTCTTATTTTATCCAAGCATTCTTCTGGTGTGTTTCCAAAAATGCGTCGATTGTTAACGAGCGCATATGGCTTTACTCTGCACAGTCCGCAAAAGGATAGACAATCATTTGTGAGTACAGCTACTTCAGGGAACTCTTTTTCTAAAATTTCCTCTATATCAATAGAAGTGATTGCATTTCCGTCACAGACCTCAACTACGACAATACCCATTGCTATCACTTTCTTTCTGATTTTAGTTTGTATACAAAAGGTAGACAGTACCAAGTATCATAGCAGTAGATATATAAAAGCCGTTAACAACAAGTTACCGATGGTCGACCTCTTGTTTATAACCGACTTTTAGTACATGCTCTTCATTTCCCTTACCCTTAAATAAGGTACTTTGTTAGTTTTAGCATAAACGTAACGAGAAATCAATCATCTAAACTGAGTCTTGCTTCTTTCCTGGTTGTACAAAGCTCATGGATACCCAATTACGCTGTTTCCAACGGCGGAGCATGAATAAACCACGCAGCCATTCATCAGCAATAAAGGAAATCCAAATCCCCATGAGACCAAGATTTAGGTAAATAGCGAAGAACCAAGCAAAAGTAACGCCAATGCCCCACATGACAGCAACACCAATATAAACTGGAAACTTCACGTCTCCTGCTGCACGTAAGGAGCTAATCATGATTAAATTAAAGGCTCGTCCAGGTTCAAGCACAATTGTCATTAATAATAGCCATGCTCCAGTTTCTAAAATGGTCGTATCATCTGTGAAAATTCCTAGTAATGGCTTGGAATAAAAGTAAACAATCGTAGCCATCGATAATGAGACGACAATAGATATTTTGAGACTTTTCATCACACGCTTGTATGCTGCCTCCATATCTCCAGCACCAACTAAATGACCAACGAGGATTTGCGTGCCTTGACCGATAGCAATGGAAAATAAAAAGATAAACATCATAATATTTTGCGCATATACCTTTGTAGTAATTGCGATGGTACCAAGTTGCGCGATAAAATAGGTGATTACCATCTGGCTGGCATTATAAGAAATCTGTTCCCCGGCAGACGGAATACCGATTTGCAATAATCGCTTGACATATTGTTTTTGATAACGGAAAAAGTATCCGATTTTTATCTCGTCACTGTTTCGTTTCCAAAATAAGTAAAATAACACAATAACTCCGATAAAACGGCTGATTGCAGTTGAATAAGCTACTCCTTCCACCCCTAGTACCGGAAATCCAAACGGACCGAAAATAACTAAATAATTTCCCATGACATTCAGGATATTCATGCCAATGGTGACATTCATCGTATCCTTTGTATATCCATAGCTACGCAAAATAGCACCGAGCGTCATAATTAAAGCTTGAATAAAGATAAGTCCACCAACAATTTGCATATAGCTGGATGCTTCTCCCATGATTTCCTGTGGAAGATCCATGAATTGCAGGATGGTTTTTGCGCCGAAAAATAAACCAACGCTTAGAAACAGTGAAAACAATAGGTTTAAGCTAATAGACAAGGCGGAAATTTCTCCTGCCTGTTGATTATTTTTGGCACCTAGATTTTGCGCAATGAGGATAGCCGCCCCTTGCGCTACAAAGCCAAACATCACAATGACTACCGACAACACTTGATTAGAAACACCAACAGCTGCGACGGCTTTATCGGAATATTGGCTTAGCATTAGTGTATCCGCATTCCCCATTAACATATGTAGGAAAATTTCAATAAAAATAGGCCACGTTAGACCAAACAATGTGAGCCTTTTCACTTTTTCTGAGGACATAGTTATCCCAACTTTCTAAGCTATCATAGAGTTAGTTTACCTTTATTTGGCCAGAATGGGAAGTATTAAAAGATGGTGTTTAAATGAATGTCATTCTAGCATCGTCCGGCTTCATCGCTCAGCATCGATGCGACTTTAGAAATACGCCCTACGATAAGGCCTCATCGGTTCGTCACTAAGAGGTATGCCGACTAAACACGGGCTTGCCGCCCAGACGTCGGCATACCTCTGTTTTTAGTGGCATGATTCCTTTACCCCGTAAAAAGGCGTTGTAGTCTCCCACTTTAAGAATGGAAGAATGGTGAGCTGAACAAGTCGAAGCGGGAGGTAACAGCACCTAAATCCCCGATTCGTTCAAGGTCCTTTAGGTCATACCCTGGTGGTACTAACAATCAGCGGGGATGAGGAAAACCCCGCTGATTGAAGGTTCACTTTATCTTTAGTTGATTCGTTCCATTCGCTACGTCGCTAAACGGGCGCCCCGCGCCTTGGTTCTATTTTTCTCAAAGGGCTGTTGGAGAACTCCAATTGAATGAAGCTCCTTTTAGTTTTCTAAAAAGAGCTGAAACAGAAAAAAACGAGAACGATGGTCGTCCTCGGTTAGCCTCTTTTCGCAAACAAAGAGTGAGAATGTGAACGGTTGTATTCATGTTTATACCAGAAATACAACATAATGCCTCCGCTTAATAAAAGCAGTAAGCTAGTAAGAAGAAAGACAGCGGAAAAGCCGAAGAATCCAGCAATTACGCCACCTAATGCAGGCCCAATGATATTGCCTAAAAAGCGTAAACTGGTATTATAGCCTAGAACTTCACCTTGCATAGAAAGAGGTGCAGTTTGCCTAATATATGCAATACGAACAGGGATTATTCCGCCAATGGAAATACCTAATAAAAAGCGTAAAACAACTAGCTGCCAAATGTTTGTTACCCAAGCACCGGGAAGATAAACAATTCCAGCCATAAATAACAATACAATCAGCACTTTAATATAGCCGACTTTATCCCCTAGTCTGCCAAGCCGTCTTGACATAAGCAAATTACCAAGTCCAGCTGCAGAAAATGCCACTCCTGAGAAAAAGGCAATATTGGCCGGACCGTGAATGTCTTGGACAAACAAAGATAAGATTGGTTGCACACTAAAATGAGCGATCTGAACCAACGCAGAGATAAGCATTACAATGAGTAAAACCGGGCGTGAAATAATATGCTGTAGGACTTGTTTTCTCGTATAAGATTTTTCATCTTTTTCATTATCAGCGAGATTTGCTTTTATTTCTTTAACGCCGAAGAACACAATAATAGCAGAAAAGAAAATGGTTATGGATACCCATTTAAACGTACTTGCATAACCAAAGGCATCTGCAAGTGTTCCGCCTAATAGAGGACCCATCAACGTTCCAGTAATGCTACCAGTTTGCAGTGTTCCAAGTACTTTTCCAGCGATATTTTTTGGTGTTTGTGTAGCAATGAATGCTTGTGACATAGGAATAAATCCAGTAGCAATTCCCATTAGCAGGCGGAGCATAAATAACTGCCATACTGATGTGGCAAACCCCATTAAGAATAAGGAGAGACCCATTCCAGTTGCAGAGAATATAAGCAGTTTTTTGCGTCCGTATTTGTCACCAATCCGACCCCAGATCGGGGAAAAAATGAAGGCAGTGACAAAAGTGATTGCAAAAATCCAGCCTGACCAATTCTGAACATACGCATCTGAGAAATTCCCCATCGACTCAATGTATAAAGAAATAAATGGAAGCACCATTGTCATACTTCCAGAAACAAAAAAGTTAGCAAACCACATGATTGCTAAGTTTCGTTTTACTATAGGATGATTGTCAATGATGGCAATACCCTTCTTTCTGCTAAATATTTCGTCACTCTAAATATTATCGTACTTCTAGGGAAAAAGAAAGGAATCTGCTTTAATCGTAATGACCAGCTATGTTAGACTTATCAGTATTAATTTAAAGCCGGAGTCTCTGTTAATTACTTATAACTAGTTGTTCACATAAATATTGTTTATCTGGCAATAACATCACCATTTCCATTTATTGCGAGCTGAATCTGAGTAGGATAGTGGGCAATCCAATTGCAAGTCAAAGTCTGTTCAAATAACAAACAGAAGAAAGTCCTCTTTTGCTTGAAATATAACTTTCGTATATAAGGTGCTGTAAGATTCCCACTTCAAGAACTGGAGATCCATACAACAAGTCTAAGCGGGGATAACAGGACCTAAAGTGACCTTTAGGTAGATCATTACGGTACTAACAAGCAGTGGGGTATGAATGAAAATCCCCACTGATGGAAGATCCGCTTTATAATCATAGTAAATCATGTTGGAATAGCATGGAGTTTAATTTGTTGATGGTCTACTTTTCCTAAATGGGAGGTTGGGCGTATACGCCTCTGGTAGTAATTTTGATAAAATGATATTCAATTTTTTGCAAAACAGGTATAATAATATTTAGTTTATGAAAAACATAGACTAAAGCAAGAACAAATAAAGGGAGAAATGAAATGATGATAAAAAAAACAAGCAAATTTCTCATCATCACACTGATTGCTGTTTTGGCTCTAGGGTCAAGTTTACCTATTCATGCAGACAGCGGAGCAAGTGATTCCGATAGTATTAATGAAAAATTAGGACCACCTATTGTGGTATATGGTGCGCAACTCTCTGATAACCAGCGAGCAGAAGTAAAAGACTTATTAAATGTCAAAGATGAAAACCAAGTCGATGAATATGATGTTTCAGGACAAGACGCAGCAAAATATATTAACGGCAACCCGAATTCAAATATGTATTCCAGTGCGAAAATTACTCGCCAGGAAACAGGCAACGGCTTAACCATTAATATAGTGACTCCGGATAATATAACGGAAGTGACTAAAGAAATGTACGCTAATGCATTGCTGACAGCTGGAGTGGAAAATGCTACGGTTGATGTTGCCTCTCCGGTAAAAGTTAGCGGTCATTCTGCTTTAACAGGAATTTATAAAGCGTATGACGTCGAAGGCGAACAGCTTGACAAGGAACGGATGGAGCTGGCAAATGAAGAGCTTGATGTGGCGACACAATTAGCGAAAAAAGAAGGAATGGATTCGGAAAAGGTTAGTCAGTTGTTAACAGAGATTAAGCAAACTATTGCTGAACAAAATCCTGCAACAAAAGAAGATGTGGAACGAATTGTTCAAGAACAATTGGATAAATTGGAAATAAACTTAAGTGATAAAGATCGTCAATTGCTTATTGATTTAATTGATAAAATGCGCGATTTAAATATTAATTTTGATCAAGTTAAAAGCCAGCTGGAGGACATTACATCTGCGATTAAAAATAAGGCAGATGAACTCGGTTTAGATGAAGGATTTTGGGAAAAGGTCGGAAATTTCTTCAGTGAACTTTTCCAAGCAATTAGTAATTTCTTTAAAGGGTTATTTAGTTAGTCGGAATATATTAGATTTGAAAGCATACCTTTATGCATAAGGGTATGCTTTTTCATATTCTATTAAAAGAGCGCTGTGTTTATAGGCTAGAGTTGCTTATCTATGAATTTCTTTGTATTTATGGATGAGTTAATTATAAGGCTCATGACACAGACAAATTCACTGGTACGTTTATTGCCTTTGGACTTCTAAATAAAAAGATATATTACAAGAAGTTCCGTTCTATGACTATCGTAATACAAAAAAGGAGATTGATAGTACTTTTATATCAAAAAGGTTACAACTGTAATAATACAACCTCATTTTGGTAATCCTTGTAATGGACTTTTAAACGTACTGTAACTGCACGGTCATAGCCCATGTGTTAGGATAGGCTATGTCAGATATTTAAGGAGGGAAAACGAATGAAAAAGATTGTGGCTTCATTCGCTACTGGTATGATTATTGCTGGCACTGCTGCTACTACAGTATCAGCAGAAGAGTATGACGTAAAAAACGGAGATAACCTTTGGAATATTGCAAATGAATATAATACAACTGTAGAACATTTAGTTGAAGTAAATGAATTAAAAACAACTACTATACAACCAAAACAAACACTTATTATAAATAAACAAGCAAAAATGAAATATAAAGTCCAAAAGGGAGATACATTAAGCGTTATTGCAAATAAATATGGTGTATCTGTAGAAAATTTAAAGGAATGGAATAAATTAGATTCCGATCTAATTATTGTTGGTCAGAATCTGACCATTGAAGGTGCAACAGTTTCCAATGACAAGCCAGCCGAAACGGAAGAGCAACCTCAAGCACAGCCTGCGGTGCCAACGAAAAAAGAACAACAACCGGTTACAGAAACGAAAGCACCTGTGCAAGAGCAGCAAGCAACACCAGCTTCTTCTAAACCTGCTGCTAGTCAAAAAGCACCTGAAAAAGCATCTGAGCAGCAATCACAGCAGGAAAAGCCTCAGGGTCAATCGTTTTCTGTAACTGCAACAGCTTACACAGCAAGCTGTAATGGATGTTCTGGTGTAACAGCAACAGGTGTTGACTTGAACAAAGATCCAAATGCAAAGGTAATTGCTGTTGATCCGAGTGTCATTCCATTAGGTTCTAAAGTTTATGTTGAAGGCTATGGCTATGCAACGGCAGCTGATACTGGTGGTGCGATTAAAGGCAATAAAATTGACGTTCACGTCCCATCCAAAGGGGAAGCAACGAATTGGGGCGTCAGAACGGTTAATGTAACGATTGTAGAATAATAGATTTTAACATGTATATATTCCAATATGAATCGAGTGAGATGTTTATCTTACTCGATTTTTTGTATGCAATTTTTATTTTAGCAATTGAAATTCATCTATGCATCCAGTCCGTATTCGTTTATATGACAATTGTCATGTTGGAATGATGACAACGCATACTATTCTTTTTTAAACAGAGAACGTAGACTAAAGAAGAAATATTTTATTTATCCCGTATCTAAGTTGCTGTAAGCCCCTACTTCACGAGTTGGAAAATCTGTACAAGTTTAAGAGTATGAGATAACAGCACCTAAATGCCCGATTCTTTCTTCTAGTGGGGGAGGAATGAAAACCTCCACCGATTGATGATTTACTTTATCAGCTTTAATATTCAAAATATTCCCTTCCGCTCATGCTTTTAAACCACAAAAAATCAATCTTCGTAGTGGATAGAAGATGATGTACCATTAAATATGATATGCGAAGGAGATAAACCATGTTTCTGGAAATAAAATCAATTCCAAGTCATTTGGAAAAAAACAAGCCTTGCGGAAAATTTCCATGAATGTCATGAACTTTTAGGATTTGGATGTTAAAGTGGAGCATCCTCGATGCCAAATGGAAGATTCAAAGCAAGGATCGGGTATCCACTTATCCGCATATAAGGTGCTGTAAGATTCCCACTTCAGGATAATGTGTACTGCAACGTGGGAGATTACACTACCTAAATGCACTATTTCTTAAGAAGCTTTTAGGTCATACTATTATGGTACTAACCATCAGCGGGGGGCGAATGAAAATCACCGCTGATGGAAGATTCACTTTATATATCCTGAACTTTAATGTTGTCTGGATTATCACTGATTATTTCATTTGAGTTACTATTTATCTCTACATATCCGAATATTCCAAAAGTAATAATAAGAACTGCACATAAAACGACAAGAATTTTTTTCATATAGTTTCATTCCTTTCTCCTCTTAGGTATCTTTATCCTGCATAGTAAGAAGCTGTAAGACTCCCACTTCAGGAGTAATCTGTACTGCAATCGTCTAAGTGGGAGATAACAGCACCTAAATGCTCAATTCGTTTATTTAACAATCAGTGGGGATGGAAGAACCCCCCGCTGATTGAAGGTTCACTTTATCTTTAGTTGATTCGTTCCATTCGCTACGTTGCTAAACGGGCGCTTGCGCCTTTGTTCAACACCCATGTTTTAAATAACCTTAGATTCAGTATAAAAAATTCCCTGCTTTTAAACCATTGTTTTAGGTGACAATGTAGCAGGTAAATCTTACAAATTTGCAATCTTTGCGGTGTGTTCGACATCTTTCTACAATCGCTTATTGGAATAAAAGTGGTTTTTTAGACAAATTCCTGTAATTAGCGCTTTCTCCGATTAAACATTTCGATTGACTTGTGTTAAACTGAAAATGAAATAAGCATTATCTCGCATGGAATGGCGCAGTATCTGTCCTTGTATCCTAGCAAGAGATGATACGTTGGGCATCTAACAGATAGTAGATGCCGATTCGCGTCTCTAACAATCTTTGGGGGGTAAAGATTTATTTTATTCCGCATATAAGGTGCTGTAAGACTCCCACTTCAAGAATTGGCGAAACAAGTCTAAGCGCAAGATCACAGCACCTAAATATCCGATTCGTAAGAGGTCTTTAGGTCATACCATTACGGTACTACCAATGGGGGGGGGATAAAAGAAAACCTCCACTGATGGAAGGTTCACTTTATAGTATGACACGTTTCATGTAACAGGAACCAACATAAACTTACATAAAAGGAGGACGTAAAATGACTAGTAAAGCGTTAGATTCTTTTTTAAATGACAATATTGCTGATTTGAAGGAACGAGGTTTATATAATGAAATTAACCCTGTACAAGGTCCGAATGGTCCGGAAATAAAAATTGGCGAGCGAACATTAATCAACCTTTCTTCGAATAATTACCTTGGGTTAGCTACGGATGACAGGTTGAAGCAGGTAGCGAAACAAGCAGTTGATTCTCATGGTGTTGGTGCGGGTGCTGTACGTACGATAAACGGAACGCTTGATCTTCATCTTGAGTTAGAAAAGAAGCTGGCAGCATTCAAAGGAACAGAGGCGGTTATTTCTTATCAATCTGGATTTAATTGTAATATGGCAGCTATTTCTGCGGTTATGGATAAAAATGATGCCATTTTATCTGATGAATTAAACCATGCGTCCATTATTGATGGTTGTCGCCTATCCAAAGCGAAGATTATTCGTTTTAATCATTCGGACATGAACGATTTGCGAAAAAAGGCGAAAGAAGCTGTCGAATCTGGACAATATAATAAGATTATGGTTATTACCGATGGTGTATTTTCAATGGATGGCGATATTGCTAAGCTTCCGGAAATTGTTGAGATTGCAGACGAATTCGACCTGATTACGTATGTAGATGATGCGCATGGTTCTGGAGTTCTTGGAAAAGGAGCAGGAACAGTGAAGCATTTCGGTCTGCAGGATAAAGTCGATTTTCAAATGGGCACATTATCCAAAGCTATTGGCGTAATTGGTGGTTATGTGGCTGGAAAAGCGAACCTTATTGATTGGTTAAAAGTCCGTTCTCGTCCATTTCTGTTTTCCACGGCTGTTTCACCTGCTGATGCTGCAGCTAGCACGAAGGCTGTCGAGCTCCTCATGGAAAGCACAGAATTAAATGAAAAGCTATGGGAAAATGGCGACTATTTAAAGGCTGGCTTAAAGCAATTAGGTTTTGATATCGGTGATAGTGAAACACCAATTACACCTTGTATGATTGGCGACGAAAATGCGACACAAGAATTCAGCAGACGTCTTAACGAAGAAGGTGTTTATGCGAAGTCGATTGTTTTCCCAACTGTACCACGCGGAACAGGGCGTGTGAGAAATATGCCAACAGCTGCACATACCAAAGAAATGTTGGATAAAGCAATCGCAGTATATGAAAAAGTTGGCAAAGAACTTGGTGTTATTTAGTGAAAAGAGATAAGTGCTAGAGAGGATTTCGAGCAATGGAAAAAATACTAGTAACGGGAGCTTTGGGTCAAATTGGCTCAGAGCTTGTCATGAAATTAAGAGAGATCTATGGAACGGATCAAGTTATAGCAACAGATATTCGAAAGGCGGAAGGGCGTATAGCTGAAGGCCCTTTTGAAGTCGTTGATGTAACCGATGCGGATCAGCTTTTTGATGTGACAAAGAAATATCAGGTAGATACAATGATGCATTTGGCAGCTTTATTATCTGCTAAAGCAGAGGAAAACCCGAAATTGGCTTGGCATATCAATATGGGTGGATTGGTCAACGCCTTAGAGATTGCACGTGAATTAAAGCTGCAATTTTTTACCCCCAGTTCCATTGGAGCTTTTGGCCCCTCAACACCAAAAGACCAAACGCCTCAAGATACGTTGCAACGTCCGACTACGATGTATGGGGTTAATAAAGTGTCTGGTGAACTATTAGCTGATTATTACTATACTCGTTTCGGTGTGGATACACGTGGCGTTCGTTTTCCTGGGCTTATTTCATATGTCACGTTGCCAGGTGGGGGTACAACGGATTATGCAGTTGAAATGTATTACGAAGCCGTGAAGAAGGGTAGTTATACATCTTATATCGGTAAAGGTACGTACATGGATATGATGTATATGCCGGACGCCATAAATGCGATTATCCAATTGATGGAGGCAGATGCAAATAAATTACAGCATCGTAATGCATTTAATATATCTGCTTTTTCTGCCGCACCGGAAGATTTTGCTGCATCGATTCAAAAGTATATGCCATCTTTCACATTAGATTATGCTGTTGATCCATTTAGACAAGCGATTGCGGATAGCTGGCCAAATAACCTTGACTCTACTTGCGCTATTGAAGAATGGGGCTTTAAAGTAGAATACGACCTAGATAAGATGACGAGGGATATGTTAAGTAAAGTAAAACAAAAGCAAGAACAGTAAAAAATTAGGAGTCAGGGCATAAGCAAATACTATATAGCAAAAGCCGAACAATCCATTTATAATTGTTCGGCTTATTGGGATTAAAAAATTTCTATCACCACGATGTCAAAACACTTCGCTTTCCGCAAGGCACGGCTCAGCTTCCTTGGAAAGCAAAAACCGCTTTTCTGCTGGACCTTCAGCTCGAGCTGTTCCCCTGCAGGAGTCTACCTATTTTGACTACGCTAAAACTTAGTATACACAATTGGCGATTTAGTGTTCGTTTTTAGATTTAGTTAGGTTCCTCGTTAGCTATGATTTCATCCTGTATATAAAGTGCCGCTGTAAGACTCCCACTTCAAGAATTGGAGAATCCATACTGCATAAGTTTAAGCGTGAATAACAGCACCTAAATACCCTATTTCGTAAGAGGTCATTAGGTCATACCATCACGGTACTAACAATCAATGGAGGATGAATGAAAATCTCCACTGACGGAAGATTCACTTTATGGTATAGATCTTTTAATTAATCCTCATACATAGCTGCTATTTTGCTTTGCAATTCCTTATCCTGTACATACTCATCATAGTCCATTTCTTTATCGATCAAACCATTTGGTGTGATTTCGATTAAGCGATTGGCGATACTTTGAATGAATTGATGATCATGTGACGTAAATAAAATAGACCCTTTAAATTTAATCAGCCCGTTATTTAAAGCAGTGATAGATTCTAAATCAAGATGGTTCGTTGGCTCATCTAAAAGAAGTACGTTCGCGTTACTCAACATCATTTTTGACAGCATACAGCGCACTTTTTCGCCACCGGATAAGACATTGGCCTTTTTCAAAGCTTGTTCACCAGAGAATAGCATTCTCCCTAAAAATCCACGTAAAAAAGTTTCTGTTTCATCTTCAGTTGAATACTGTCTTAACCAGTCTACTAATGATAGGTCGCTCTTTTCGAAATAGGCGCTATTGTCTTTTGGAAAATAGGATTGCGAAGTGGTTACACCCCATTTATACGTACCAGCATCTGGTTCCATTTCACCCATCAAAATTTTAAACAAAGTAGTTTTCGCGATATCGTCCCTGCCTACTAGGGCAATTTTGTCATCTTTATTCATGGTAAAGCTGATATTATTCAATACTTTTTCACCATTAATGGTTTTTGTTAGACCTTGAACAGACAATAAATCATTTCCAATTTCCCGTTCAGGCGTAAACGCAATATACGGGTATTTTCTTGAAGAAGGTTTAATATCATCTAACGTGATGTTATCAAGTAGTTTTTTTCTTGATGTCGCCTGTTTGGATTTGGAGGCGTTGGCGCTAAAGCGGGCAATAAAGGATTGCAATTCCTTGATTTTTTCTTCTTTCTTTTTATTTGCTTCCTGAGCCATTCTCGTTGCCAACTGACTAGACTCGTACCAGAAATCATAGTTACCAATGTAGATTTCAATTTTTCCGTAGTCTACATCTGCAATATGTGTACACACCTTATTTAAAAAGTGACGGTCATGAGATACGACGATGACAGTGTTTTCAAAATGAATCAAAAATTCTTCTAGCCATTGAATCGCATGAATGTCTAGACCATTCGTGGGCTCGTCCAATAATAAAATATCAGGATTACCAAATAACGCCTGGGCTAGTAAAACTTTTACTTTTTCGTCTGCGTTTAGATCAGACATTTGCTTATCATGCAAGGATTCTTCTAGTCCGAGCCCTTTTAATAAGACAGCGGCATCAGATTCTGCCTCCCAACCGTTCATCTCAGCAAATTCGCCTTCTAATTCAGCAGCTCGCATGCCGTCTTCCTCTGTGAATTCACCTTTCATGTAAATGGCGTCTTTTTCCTGCTTCACTGCATAAAGCTTTTCATGTCCCATGAGGACAGTATCAATAACGTTATATTCCTCGTAGGCGAAATGATCCTGCTTTAAAACAGCAAGGCGCTCACCAGGAGAAAGGGAGACATGACCTGTCTGCGGCTCTATTTCTCCAGACAATATTTTTAAAAAGGTGGATTTTCCAGCACCGTTTGCACCAATTAATCCATAACAGTTACCTGGAGTGAACTTTAAATTCACATCCTCAAATAACTTTTTATCACCATATCGTAAACTAACATTCGATACATTAATCATTCGGGTTATTTTCCTCCAATTAAATAAAAGTAATCAAGGTTAGCTTACGTTATTTCAAGGAATTCGTCAACGCTTGCTTTAGAAACAAACAAACTTTTGGTATATGGAAGTAGACACAAAACCATTAAATTGTTTCACTTTTATCCCGTATATAAGATGCTGTAAGACCTCCCGCTTCAGGAGGATAATTTTTACTGCAACATGTCTAAGTGGGAGATAACAGCATCTAAATACCAGATTTGTTCAGAGGCCTTTAGGCCATACCATTACGGTGCTAACAATCAGAGGGGGATGAATGAAAACCTCCACTGATTGAAGATTCACTTTATAATTATACTTGTGTAAAATGACTTTTTTTGTAATAGTATAAGAAAGGTTAGTGCAATTGCAAATGAGTGCGTTTGAAAGGAAGGGTGAAGGAAGCATTGTTGTAATCATTACCGTTTTGTGCAGCAAAATGGGGTCTATTCATACAGGTGCAGTACAAAATTGGTGATGAGACAGGCAGAATGTCATTTCAGTCAGCCGACCTTTTGAACCATCTCTCTACATCATAGCTGGAAGGGGATATGTGTATTGGGAGAAACAGCCATTTACCTTCTCTTCACAGATACGGGCACGAATTTAGCGAAGGCGATTCATTTTTTTACAAAGCAATCATTGAACCATGTTTCGATCGGATTTGATGAAGATCTGAAAGAACTGTATAGCTTTGGGCGGAAGCGACCAAAAAATCCTTTTATTGGGGGGTTTGTTCGAGAAGATATTCGCAGTGATTTTTTAAAAAAATCCGATTGTGCAGTTTATCGTTTTAACGTATCTGATGAAGAACGTGAGCAAATTTTACATCATATCAACCAAATAGAGCGTGAAAAAGATCGCTATCGATATAACTTTATCGGTTTGATTGGGATCCTACTACAAATAGAAATCAATCGAAAATGTGCATTTTTTTGCTCACAATTTGTCGCTACTGTATTAAAGAATGCTGGTGCTTTTCAAATTAAGAAGCCTACTTGCTTTGTCACCCCTGAAGATATTCGAAGTCATGAGGGGATGCAGCTGATTTATGAAGGCAGGCTAGGAGATTATCCTAACCGTAACAAAGTAGCTTGTTATAAGCAGAAAGAAGAAGAGCAAGTTATGTCATCATATATTATTTATTCTCGTATGAATGAACAATAGTTTACACATAGGGATGAAGTGTAAGCATGTTTTGAAAAAAAGTTTGTATCTATGAATAGGCGAAGCCGGGTCCCTTCCAGCTTCGCTTATTCAATGCCTAATGTTTGGTAAGGAATACGGAATTTAAACGACAGATGATTCGATGGTAAATCAATATGTTCAACAGCTACCTGAAAGTTACTCTTAAGCTGTATATCAGTGACTGCTACGTATATTTCCTCATCTTTTGGATTAACGGTTACCCATTCAGGCATAGGAAGGTATTTATCCATGTATCCCATGATTTTTTTGTTTGGCAATTCTAATCGTCCAATGGAAATAGATCTCTGTTTAAGAATGATATCGCCATTTTCTTGAACGAAAGGTTCTAAATGAACAGATAAAGGAACAGTAGATGAGAAAACAGGCAATTCTCCAATCAAATGAACATCATCTCCCAGTTCAATACGGTAGCGATGATTGGTACCATCCAGCAATTTATCGATATGTGCATTGACTAGATCATTCAAATTCTTTTTTGTTGTACGAACAATAAATTCAGAACTTGCTTCCGTTTTTTTTGCAGTTGGCTCCGGGTAATCGGCTTGCGGTACGGGCCAAAAAATGAGTGTCAGAAATGCGATCAGCAGGGTGATGTTGAAAGCAAGCAGACCAATAAACAGCCACTTCCACTTTTTGTTTTTTTTATGTTTGATTCTGTTCCCCATCCCATTCATCCTCTTTTATGTTTATTCTTCATAACCTCGAATACTCGTTCAGCGATCCGTTGGTAACCTAACCGATTCGGATGGAAATTATCTTCTGCAAATAAGTGTTCTTCCGCATTTGAAAATAAATCCATAATTGGTATGAATGAGCTGTTTTCATACTTGTTTACTAATTGTTCCCCTGTTTTATTCCAATTTTCAGCAATGAGTTTTAATTCTTTAATATCTTTAAAATACTCACCGAAAGGATTGTAAAAACCTAGTAAATAAATGTCTGTTTCTGCATTAATGGCACGTATGTTTGATATAATCTTGCCCAGTCGTTTTTCATAGTCTATACGGGCTTTTTCGAAATCATCCATCTGCAGATTTGTAATATTCTCTTTTAATATTTGCATAATATCATTGGCGCCGATCGTTATAAATACGATATCCGCTTGCTGTATAGAAGCAATGATATCATCTTGTTCCAGTCGTTTTAGCAGCTGGTCTGAGCGATTGCCCCTTACACCAAAGTTATCAAAAGTAGTTTGGGTTTTTGCTTCCTCTAACATTTCTTGCAATGCTCCAACATAGCCTCCTTGAGCGGTTTCATCTCCAACGCCTTGTGTTAGCGAATCACCAATTGCGGTAATGTGTCTCGATTGGTAAAAATGTTGCGTAACTTGCTGTTCTATATAAAAGGAAAGCTGCGGTAAACGACGTGGTTTATGTTCGTTTGCTGTTATCGCCTTTTTTTCTGTTGTTAAATCTGTTTGGTTCTGTTCTTCCTTTGTGGTTTGAACGTATTCCGATGATTGTTCAGGTTCACGAAGGGAGTTGAAAAGGAGAATCCCTCCTATTAGTACTAATAGGATTGCCCTGATAAGATATTTGTTTTTTTGCATCGTTATCAACACCTAAGCTGGTTAATATTAAATGATTCATTCACTTTGTTTCAAGACCATTATTGTTCTAACTATTCGAGCTTACAACTGGTTCATTGATTTAGAATTTCCTTAAAGTTCCTGTACGAATGAAATTGGTTTTAAGCAACTCCAAAATGAAGATTATTTGGTTGTAGTATACAGGTTATGTAACATTCAGGCATTTGTTTATCCTAAGTAAATCGAATTTGTCTGAAAAATGCATGGTATGAATTAGCGAACGAACCATCCGTTTCTTATTTTCATCAAGTAAGGTAAGTATACCATTTTTTATGCATGACCTTGTTTGAGGTTGCCCTGAATTTCAAGCTTCATAAAAATTCCATTAAATGAAGGTTTCACTTTTTAGACTATTTGCAGGCAAAACGATGGCTAAGTTAATTATCAAAAGTGTCTCTTTTTAAATGCCTAAAAGTGATTAAATTGTAGCCTCGTTTTTCATAGCTTGCCGCTTTTGAATTAGGTCATTCATCTTCTATCAAAAAAGATCGCCTTCAAATACAAGGCGACCAGAAAGGGAAGGTTATTTATAATTTTTCCAATCATATGAAAAAGTAAACCTATTATAGAAAAATGTTAGCGATTTGTTAACAAAACTAGTAACAACCATAGGAACTTTTCAATGCCCCCATCTGAATATGACGAACATTTAAACCATTATATATGTATAAGAAAAGACATTTGTTTTAGTAGTTCGTTTGGTTTATATTCTCCAAAATATAAATATTGGTGAATAATTATATACAAAAATACTTTTTTGTGGTACGCTTACAGCAAGGAGGTGAAACCATGGATATGAATGAAAGCGGTTTTAAGATTATTATGCATAGTGGTGATGCGCGTTCTCATACGATGGAAGCATTAAAAAATGTTCGAAAAGGAAATTTTGAAAAAGCGGAACAATTGTTAAAAGATGCTGATGATCAGTTGCTTCAGGCACATAAAATTCAAACGTCATTATTACATCAAGAAGCTAATGGAAGAAAAGTGGATCTATCCATTATATTCGTTCACGCGCAGGACCACTTAATGACTGCAATGCTGGCAAAAGACTTGGCAACAGAAATTATTGCAATGCAGCAAGATAAAGCTCTATAGATTGTTTGAAACACCAATGATTAGGAGTGTTTATAACTATGAAATATTATAAAGGAGTGTGTGTTATGCGTGTATTAGTAGCATGCAGTGCAGGGATGTCCACGAGTTTATTTGTGCAAAAAATAAAGAATGCTGCAGAAACAGAAGGAATAAATTTGCAAATAGAAGCTGTATCCATTTCAGAAGCGCGTTCACTATTGTCAGAAAACGATTATGACTTGTTTTTATTAGGTCCGCAAGTTGCTTTTATGAAAAATCAAATGGAAAAAGAATTAGGCGATTCGCTTTCGGTTCGTGTCATTAATAGTCAGGACTATGGTTTAATGCGAGTCGAAAGTGTTTTAAAACAAATTAAGGATACGGTAAACCGCTAGTATGAAAAAATATTAAGCTAGGGGGAATAAAAAATGGATATAATAGCCAATAAGATTGCTCAGTGGTTAACACCAGTTGCTACGAAGTTTTCTACGCAGCGTCATTTAGGAGCTGTGCGAGATGGCTTCATAATTTTGATTCCACTTGTTATTGTAGCCTCATTTTTTATATTAATTAATAATGTAATTTTGGACGCTAATAACGGTGTTTTTGCTGATGTTATAGATTTAAGTGCTTATCAGCAAATCGGAAATCAAGTTTACAACGGTACATTAGGACTGCTTTCGATCTTGATAGCTTTTACTGTCGCTTATAAGCTGGCCCGCTCTTACAATGAAGATGGCGTGATACCAGGAGTGATGGCAGTTGCAGTCTTAGTTTCCATGTTTCCTAGTATGGTTGAAGTTATCCCGCTAAATCAAGAAGAAGCGGTACAGGTAACAGGTGTATTTAGTCAAAGTGAAACATCAGCTACTGGTTTAATTTTTGCAATTATTTCAGCCTTAATTGGAACAGAAGTTTTTTTACGATTAAAGAGAATCAAAAAATTACAAATTAAAATGCCAGAAAGTGTTCCTCCTGAAGTTGCTAGATCATTTAATGCGCTGATTCCAGCATTTTTTACCTTAACATTGTTTGCCCTATTAGTATTTTTAACCAATACATTATTTGATTTGGGACTGCAAGAAATAATCACAAAAGCAATACAAGCACCACTTGATGCTATCTACCAAGGGTTACTCGGTATTAATGGGGTTATGTTTGTACAAAACCTATTATGGGCTTTAGGAATTCACGGTACCTTTGTCCTCGGACCAATTACGGAACCAACTTTATTAGCCGCTATTCAGGAAAACATAGAAGCGTTTCAGGCTGGCATTCATATACCTAATATTGTAACTAAGCCATTTATCGATAGTTTCGCGATGATGGGTGGTGGTGGAAATACGATCGGTTTATTAGTTGCCATACTTATTGCTTCTAAACGCGCAGAATACCGCGGGGTTGCTAAGCTTTCTGCTGCTCCAGGATTATTTAATATTAATGAACCATTAATGTTTGGACTGCCAGTTATTTTGAATCCAATCTTAGCGATACCTCTTATTCTTGTGCCAATTGTGAATCTGAATATTGCTTATCTGGCTACATCTATAGGTCTGATTTCAAAAACGGTTGTATTTATTCCCTGGACAACCCCGCCTGTATTATCTGCCTTTTTAGCGACTGCAGGTGACTACCGTGCAGCAATTTTAGCTGCTCTATTAATTGCGCTATCGGTTCTGATTTATTTGCCGTTTGTAATCGCAACGAACCGAGTAGCCGCCATGGAAAGGAAAAATCGCAACTAACTAGAACTGTCAACAGGAGGGTATGCATGACGAAAGTATTAATCTGTGATTTAGATGGAACATTACTTGATAAAAACAATGAAATATCATTAGAAAGCATAAGGAAAATTCAGTTATTTTCGAACTCAGGTGGTATATTTATTATTGCTACAGGGCGATTAGATCATGATATTGTATATGTTGAGAAGCAACTAGGAGTTCAAGGTGATTTTCGAATTAGCCAAAATGGTGCCGTTATAACAGATAAGGATGGAAAAATAGTTTTTAAACAGGAGATTAATTCTCATGCGGCTAAAGGAATCATGCAAATATTAGCCAAAAGGAACGAACGAGTAGAAGTAAATGATGTTAAACGGCGTTATTTTCCTTCACCACGCCCGATGGGAGAAGTAGCTGAATTTGTTGATTCAGCAGTGATTGATCCACAACTAAGCGAAAAAATTGGAAACTGCGTGATTCCAACCATCTTTCTTATATTCGGTGAAAAATCAGGTTTCAAAGAGATAAAAGCTACCATCCATAAAAAATATGAAAACATCGTTAATTGTGTAGAAACCAGTGACTCTTCCTTAGAAATTATGTCTAAACATACCTCAAAGGGTGTGGCTGTTCGTCAAATTATGAAAGCGTTAAATATATCAACACATGATGTGTATGTTATTGGTGATTCTGAAAACGATATTTCCATGTTCGAAACTGCTGGGTATTCATTTGCTATTGACTCCGCTTCAGATCAAGTAAAGCAAAAAGCAGATGAGATTCAAAAAACAGTGGTCGACTGTATAGAAGTAATTATGAGAAAAACTCCAAAAAATTAGGTGATAATATGAAAAAGATAATCTATATCCCGTTAGACGAGCGACCATGTAATTATTTATATCCACAATATATGCAAGAAACAAGAAAGGACGTAAAATTAATTGTTCCACCAAGTGAAATACTAGGTCGGAAAAAAGAAAAAGCAAATGTCGAGCAATTATGGAAATTTATCAATGATTATGCTCCTGAGGCTGATGGTTTGGTAGTTTCTGTTGAAATGATGCTATACGGTGGTCTTTTACCGTCTCGATTACACCAATTACGTGAATCGGAAGGAAAAGAGCGATTGAAAAAGTTCCAACTGCTAAGAGCAGAATATCCGCATTTACCAATAGTTGCATCAAATTTAATTATGCGTACTCCGAAGTTTAATAGCTCTGATGAAGAACCGGATTATTATGCTGCGTATGGAGAAGCATTATTTAAAAGAGCTTATTTACTAGATAAAGACAGCCGTACAGGATTAAATGAAAAGGAAAAAAGTCAATTACAACAAATAAATACCAAAATTCCAGAAATGTTTATTGAAGATTATGAAAGACGACGTAATTTCAATGTTACGATGAACATGCATGTTCTTGATTTAGTTGCTTCAGACGTAATAAACTTTCTTGCTATTCCGCAAGATGATGCTGCAGTATATGGATATACTGCAAAAGATCAGGCAGTTGTTTATCGCTACATCGAACAAAAAAGGTTACAAAACAAAGTAATGGTCTATCCAGGAGCAGATGAGGTTGGATCTACATTAGTTGCCCGAATGGTTAATCATTTGCTCAATAGGAAACCGCGGGTATACTCTTTTTTTAGCTCAACATTAGGTCCCTATATTATACCACTTTATGAAGACAGACCATTTGCCGAAAGTGTCAAAGCACATTTGCTTGCTTCTGGCTGTAAAGTGGCTTTACAGCCGAAGGAGGCAGATTTTATATTAGCAATTAATACACCAGGTAAAGTAATGCAAGAAGCATTTAATCAAGATGAAAAAGATGTCACCTACAGCAGCTATCGTCAGCTACACTTTTTTACAGAACGTATCCAAGACTATTTGGACATGGGACAGCCTGTAGTGCTTGCGGACAGTGCCTTTGCAAACGGAGGCGATATAGAATTGCTCCATTATCTGGATGACTATCAGCTTCTTGATCAATTAATATCTTATAAAGGCTGGAACACAAATGGTAATACGTTAGGGACATCTATTGCTGCAGGCAGCTTTGCATTTGACAAGCAGGATTGCTTGACAATAAAAAAGAATCTCATATACCATATCCTTGAAGATGGTTTATATCAGTCCATTGTTCGCAAAGAGGTTACAGAGACCGTTCTTCCTGAAATTGGCGCAGACTATTTCCAATTGAATCATCAGGATGATAAAGTTGCTAGTGAAATTAAGAAGAGGATTGAAATATATTATCAGCAAATGGTAAAAAATAGCTTTTCGGAATTCGAATTATCCCAGATTTGTATACATTTACCATGGAAAAGAATGTTTGAAATCGGTCTTGATTTAAAAATAAAGAAGAAGTAGTAATTCCTGGCGCAAGGAGAGTTTAATCTATGGATATAATGGATTTTTTAGCACGAGTGAAGAGCATTTACCCAGCCTTAACGAAGAGCGAGAAAAAAGTTGCCTCGTTTGTTTCCGAGAACTACCAGCGTATTGCTTTTATGTCTTTAACAGAACTTGCTGATGAATTTGGTGTCGGGGAAGCTACTGTAATTCGCTTTTTAAAAAAGGTAGGCTTTTCTGGATATCATGAATTTAAGACTACTATGGCAAAGCAAATCCTTAGCGGTAAAGAACCTAAAGCGGATACTAAATTTGAAAAAACGTACCAAGATATTGTTAAAATGCTGGATGAAACAAGACTGATGACCAATACGGAAAAAATAAAACAATCAGCAAATTTGATAAAGAACAGTAATGCAATCTATTTGTTTGGTATCGGTTTCTCTGCTTTGGCTGCACAGGGAGCACAGATTAGACTCATGCGCCTTGGTTATAAAGCATACTTTTTTTCAGAACAGCATACAAGATTGGTTTCATCTCATTTAATTGAACCTGATGACTTGGCGATCGCATTTAGTGTAACAGGTGATACACGAGAGACGTTACAATGGTTAAGTAAGGTGAAGGAAAATGGAGCAAAAACGATTGCGATTACGAACCATTCACGGTCGCCTATTACTAAAATCGCTGAATTATTATTATTTACTGCAGGAAAGGAAGTAGCACAAGAAGGAAGTACTTTAATTACGGAAATGTCGCAGCTTTTCGTCGTTGAACAAATTTGTCAGTATCTACACGAAATTGATAGTTCTAGAATAGCATTAGCAAAGAAACAAATTTCTCAATCTATTGATTAGCGTAAACACCTTAAATAAATAGTGCTATTCATTTTTAAGCGCAGTACGTATTCTCAAGTAAGATAAATTATAACCAATGGTATCCCAACCGGTTGAGCTTTCGTTATAACGTGCTAAAATAGCATAAATATATAAGGCTAAGACTCTAGGTAGTGGGTAGAATTGATTTTTTCTCCAATCATTTCGCAACTATTAAAGATGGAGGGTATATCATTGAGTTCAACAGTATAAAATTTTTATGAGTCGTTTTCTTAAAAATTCTCCCACATTTCGTAGGAGAATTTTTAACTAGAACAACATTTGACTAGAGTTTATTAGTCAAATGTTGTACAAAGCAGGTCAATTATCCATAACTTATCAAAAATATTCCAATAATAGCAGTATTAGTTTGTTGATCATTTTTTCTTTGTCTATGTATAGAAACTGACAAATTTTAAGCATTTTCTAACCATTATTCATATTCGTTTTCGAGGCACTTTCCTTAATAAAACAAAAGGCGCCATAAGCTTTTACGAAGTGTTTGTAAAAAGGCTAGGGCACCTAAAGTTTGATTGAGCAAGATGGAGTCCTGTTTAAGGGTAATAAAATCCATTTTTTTAAGTCTATGAGCTTTTTATTATCTCTACTGGTTTGAATTAGTTAACTTTACACTGGTGTTAAACAGGAATTATTACGAAGTCGTAGTGCTTCATCATAAGGGTTCTTGTGTGTAATAACTGTAATTTCTGCTGCTTTTTTATAATCTGCTATATTATGGAAAGCGTTCGGTTGCTCGATCCATAAAAGCTTGCATTTTTTATTTACGAGTTGCTCTAACAAGTCAGCTGGTAATGTTGCGTGTACCAGCCAAATGGCGTCTACAATCGGAACCTCAGATAACTCATCATACTGTGGCAGTTCCGCTGTGGAAATAGGATTTCCGACAGCAACTATGTCAAATCCAAGTGCTCGCAGTTGCAACACTTTTTCTTCATCTGCTTTGCTCGCTTGCTCTAACCCGTAAACGGCAATGGTTTTTTTGCGTATGTTCCCCTCGTCTCTTATAAAAGAAGAATGGAGCAGCCAATGGATAGCGTGCTGATCATCAAATACGATGGTCTCTTGTTCACCTGTAGCTTTGGCTATCGCTTGATCTAGTGTAATTAGCAAATCATTTACGGATTCTAACCCAATCGATAAACGGACGGTTTCTTCCGTCGTTCCGCTCGCTGCTAATTCTTCTGATGTAAGTTGTTGATGTGTCGTGGAAGCGGGGTGAATAATCAGTGATTTCGCATCACCTACATTGGCTACATGTGACCATAATTCAATGTGATCAATTAATTGTCGTCCAGCTTCCCTCCCCCCTTTTATACCAAACGTAATGATCGATCCTGCCGTACCATCACGGAAATATTTTTTTATTAATGGATAGGACGGATGGCTGGGCAAACCTGGATAACTGACCCACTCAATTGCTGGATGATCCTCCAAATACGATGCAATCTTTTGTGCATTTTGTGTATGTTGTTGCATACGTAAATGTAACGTTTCTAATCCTTGAAGCAGTAAAAAGGCACTATGTGGACTTAAGCAAGCGCCAATATCACGAATTAATTGCACGCGAAGCTTAGTGGCAAAAGCGGCTGGTCCAACATCAATAAACCGCAGACCATTATAACTCTCATCGGGTTCAGTAAAGTCAGGAAATCGTTCATTGTTCCAATCAAATCTTCCACCGTCTACAATGATACCTCCAATGGTGGTTCCGTGTCCGCCGATCCATTTTGTAGCAGAATGGACAATAATATCCGCTCCCCAGGCGAATGGTTTGGTAAGGTATGGTGCGAATGTATTATCAATAATTAATGGAATATGGTGTGCGTGAGCGATAGTAGCAATGGTCTCTATATCAAAAACGTGAAGACTTGGATTTGTAATCGTTTCTCCAAAAATAGCTTTTGTTTTGTCAGTGATCGCTGCTTCTACTTCTTTTGGATTGGTACCATCAACGAATTTAACGTTGATGCCATAGCGAGGCAATGTGTTAGCAAATAAGTTATACGTCCCACCATAAAGATTGCTGTCGGTAATGATTTCATCGCCAGCACTGGCGACATTTAAAATAGCGAATGTAATAGCAGCCATACCAGAAGAGGTTGCTACTGCTGCGACCCCATCTTCCAATTGAGCAACACGCTGTTCAAATGCATCGACTGTTGGATTACCAATACGAGAATAAATATTTCCTGGCTCCGCTAATCCGAATAAATTTTGGGCATGTTTGGTATCTTTAAAAACATAAGAAGTAGTTTGGTAGATAGGTACTGCCCTTGCACCTGTTGTCGGGTCGGGTATTTGCCCGCCGTGAAGTAAAATTGTCTCTGGATCTTGCATGAAAAAGCTTGTCATTGTTTTATTCCTCCTTTGAATGTGGGGCTGGTTCTTAAGATCTAATCCTCTTATCTTTTTTGCATTTGTGGTCTCCGTTTTTGGAACCTGTTGAATGAATCTTGCGAAAAGTATGTTTTCGGCTGGTTAATTTTTTCAAGGTAGGCGACTATTTGGAGGTGGTGGAAATAAAAAGCCCTCTTCCTAAAGAAGAGGGCTAGAATCGTTTTCCGTTCCTCCTCTTATCTTCCAGACCATTTCTAAGGTCTGTAGGATTTAGCACCGTAAAAAGCAAATCATTATTGCTTTTAGGTTGCCGGGTTTCAAAGGGCCTATTCCCTCCACCACTCTTGATAAGAGATTCAATTTTTAAATTACTGAATATTATATAAGGTTCAAGATGTATTGTCAATGAAGAATACGTTGTACACATATTATTTATATAAATTAGGTCTAAGTAGGATGTACGAAGCTTTAGATATTTCTCATTATAAATAAACAAGGAGGCTTTAATTTATTTTTTGAAGAATAAGAAAGTATAAACTCAGGTGCTTATGGATAATGAAATAACCTAATAGTCACGTCCGGCGCATGAGCCCAGCAACTATGTGAACTTAGAAATGCGCCCTACGATAAGTTATCATCGGTTCGTGGCAAAGAGGAAGGCCGAGACTAAAAACGGGCTTGCCGCTCCACGTCGGCATACCCCTGTTTTTAGTGGCATGATTCCTAAATCTTTAGTTGATTCGTTCCATTCACTACGTTGCTAAACGGGCGCCCTGCGCCTTTGTTTAAAAGATAAGCAAGTATAAAATGAAGTGCTTGTAACGAAATAACCGACTAGTCACGTTCGGCTCCATTGCCCAGCAACTAGTAATTCGCTGCAACTTTGTGAATGGCTGTTGATTTAAGACAATTTGCTGTTATTAAGGTTACGTATACACTTGTAGAACGAATAAAGGTATGTTTCAGTTTAAAGTTTTTTACATGTTATTGATTTTTACAAATGGTTGTGACCTAGGTCATTTTTCATTACCTATGTCAGCTGAAAGGATATGAAAGCGCTTTTTATTTTTAATTTGGCTGATAAAATAAAATGTGAAATGCTGAATGAGGAGGTTTAAATTCTAAATGACAAAGCGAAAAATCAGCGACTCCATTCAAAGATTTGGGCGTACTTTACTTCTCCCAATTGGGGTACTGGCGCCAGTTGGTATGATCTTAGGGATTAGTGGAGCATTGGTACAAACGTATATGATTGAAAGGTTTCCTTTTTTAGGCTATGAAGCAGTAAATACTTTATTAACTAGCATTCGTACCATAGCAAGTGTCGTGTTTGATAATATTCCATTGTTATTTGCAATGGGTGTTGCCTATGGAATGAGTAAAAAAGATAAGGGGATATCTGTTTTTGCCGCTACAACTGGCTATTTAACCTTAATTATAGCCATGCATGTTTGGCTAATCATTACGGGGAAGATGGCGGATCCCGAGGTTATGACGCAATATGGGCAAATAGAAGTGTTAGGCATCCAAACAATGAATATTAATGCGGCAGGAGGAATCATTACTGGGCTTTTAGCAGCTTGGGCAACAGATAAGTTTTATAATCTAGAATTGCCAACGGCATTTGCATTCTTTTCAGGAAAAAAATCTGTCCCGATTATTACAATTGGTTTTATGACGGTAATTGGTTTAATCATTCCTTTTATTTGGTCGTTGTTTGTAGGACTTTTAACAAACTTATCTTCCGTATATTTAAGTGTGGTAGGTCCGTTCTTTACTGCTGCAGGAGAGAGATTATTTATTCCTTTTGGATTGCATCATGTGTGGAATGTTCTGTTTCGATTCACGGAAGCTGGAGGGTCCTATGTTATTGATGGCGAAACGTACGTAGGGGTTGTCCCTGCGATGACGGAGATTTTATTTAATCAAGGACCTAATAGTGAGTATTGGTCGATGATGCCAAAGCTAACTCGTTTTATGGCACAACAGCAAATGTTGGTAACGTTATTTATCTTTCCGGCGATTGCCTTTGCAATGTATAAAACGGCTTATAAAGAAAATAAAGCTTATGTGAAATCAATGTTAATTACAATGGTCTTAACTGCTGTTCTTGGTAATGTTACGGAACCGTTAGAATTTACATTCGTGTTTATAGCCCCATTATTATATGTTGTTTATGCCTTTATTGTTGGGATTGGTGCCGTTTTATTATCTTTTGCAGGGGTAGCAATTGGATATATACGTGGAACTATTTTTGACTTTACGATTTTTGGATTGCTATATGAACAAACCAATTGGATTTTTCTTGTGCTAATTGGTACAGGGCTAGCCATCGTAACTTATTTTGTGTTTCGCTGGGCCATTATTCGCTTTGATATTAAAACTCCCGGTCGAGAAGAACAGCAAAATCTAGATAATACATTATTAAAAGAAAAACGTTATGATGAGATAGCGAAAATTGTCGTTAAAGCATTAGGAGGAAAAGGAAATATTTTAAATGTTGATAATTGTATTACCCGACTTCGGATCGATTTAAAAGATGTTCGTGTTATCGACAAAGATGTATTAACTACTTCTGGATGTACAGGATTTTTCTTTCCAACGGCAAAACATATTCATGTTGTCTATGGTCCACAAGTTGAATTTGTAAAAAATGCGGTTGATGATGAAATACGAAACTAAAAATGGAGAGAGATAAATGAGAGCATTATATGATTCGAAAAGTAAGACGATGGATGATCAAGGTATAAAAAAACTATTTACCCAAGAAGAAAAATATAAAACGTGGTTATTATTTGAAGCTGCTTTAGCACAGGCACAAGCTGAATATGGATTTATTCCCCAGCAAGCAGCAGATGATATTAACCAAGCAGCTAAAATAGAGAATATTGATTTTGCAGAAATGGATCAAATATACAAAAAAATAGGACATGGTTTTGTTCCTTTTTTAAAGGTATTCGTAAAAGCTTGTCCAGAAAATAGTGGAAAATATGTTCATTATGGGATAACAACACAAAATATACAACAAAGCTCACAACTTTATATTCTAAAAAAAGCACATCATCAGTTTATGAAAATAATCGGTAAAATTTTAGGTAATTTAAGTACATTGGCATATGACAATAAGGATACGGTAATGCCTGGAAGAACTCATGGTAGACATGCGATTCCTATTACATATGGGTATAAGGTTTCGGTATGGATTAGCGACTTTATTCATTGCTATGAACGTATGGCAGAAGCGGAAAAAAGAGTTTTTAAAATCATGATGGGAGGGGCTGTAGGTACATTTAGTTCGATGCCAGAAGTTGGCATGCAAGTACAAGCGCGTGTTGCAGAACTAGTAGGGATGTATCCGATGGAAGTTCCTTCAAGAAATATAAATACACATAAATTAGAGTACATGATGAACTTGTCGTTGCTAGCCAATATTTGCCATAAAATAGCCGAAGAAGTATATAGTACAACATTGGAAGAAATAGCAGAGGTTTCGGAAGGATTTAGTAAGGGTACGATCGGCAGCAGTACCATGCCACATAAAATTAATCCGAAATTAGCTAAAGGGATTATTGCAAACTCGCAAAAACTGTATTCTTTACCTGGAGTCGGAATGTATTCAGCAGTACGTCCATATGAAGGAGATAGCAGTTCCTATATGCTATTCGATGGTTTGCTTGAAGAAGCCATGGAATTAATTACGGAGGTTTTATTACGATGTGAGGAATTAACAAGGACGATAATCGTTCATAAGGACAGGATGCTGCATAATGCTTTACGTAACAAGGGATTGGATAATAGTGAGTATGTGATGATGAAATTAGCAGAAAAACTGGGGAAAGATCAAGCGCATTCACTTATGTATGAAATTGCCATGAAGACGGCCTCCGAGGGTGAAGATTTCTTTACCAATTTAAAAGCAAATGAAAAAATTGCCAGTGACTTTACCGATGAAGAAATTAAAGCGATGATCGATCCGAGAAACTATATCGGGCTTTCCGTTACAATAGCAGAGAATGAAGCCAATAGAGCAAAAGAAGTGAAAGAAGAAATATTAAATAAGTATAACTAATGGATGACGCTCCTTTTCAGCATAAAAGCTGAGAGGGAGTTTTTGTATATTCATATTATCTTTATGTATCTAACGTACGTATAATTCTTATCTAACTTTATTGGTAGAACTGATAAATGCAAATGTAAATTCGCTGGATAAGAAAAGGCTACGTTTGTTTAATCGCAAGACAACGCCGATTTTTCAACAACGTCTAAAAATTCTTTGATCTCTGTATGAAGGAGAAAATCCATCCTAAAGCTTTTGTTTCATTATAACTGGTAGGAAGATTTTAAAATGGTATACTAAATCGTAGTAATTTGATTAAAGGGATAGGCAAGTAACAGCAAATATTGGAATGGATTGAGGAATGAAACATGTTGAACTTTTTAGATAACTATGAAGAGATGACAGCAAGTGAACGGAAGGTTTTGAATTATATTGTAGAAAATATGGATGTTATCCCCTACATGAAGATAAATGATTTAGCAGAAACTATATATGTATCGAAAACAGTGATCATAAACCTTGCTCAAAAACTTGGTTATAGTGGGTACAAGGAATTAAAGTATTATATAAACCAATCTGTAAAAGATAAGACGCTTCATCAAAAAAAGAATGATTTATCGTACCGTGATAGACTAGATCAAAGTATTAAAAAAACATTTTCCCTTGTTAGTGAAGAAGTGCTCCAAAATTGTGCTAAACAAATACAATTCTCGGAAAATGTATTTATTATGGCTAGAGGAACTAGTAAGGCAGTAGGTTATTATTTAGAGCATCTTTTGTTATCAATCGGAATTCAGTGTATTTTTATAAAAGATTATAATCTATCTGAGTTATTTACGAACTTTGTAGCCAAAAACGATATGGTGATATTTATTTCTATGTCAGGAAATACAAAGAAGATCGTTAATACAGCTAAAAAAGTACATTTTAAAGACGCAAAAATAATTAGTATTACTTCTTTTCAAACAAATGAATTAACTAAATATACAAATGATAATTTATATTGCTACTCCGATAATAATGATACAAAGAAAAATGACAAAATATCACGAATCGGATTTTTCTTAATAGTTGATTTATTGATTAATGAATTAATACGTTTAAATGATGGCTAACCTTATTGAAGTTAGTCTGCACTAAACTTCTTTACGACACTATAACTATAACGGCTACAGGCGATACAGTTTGGCGGTTGTTTTATGAGTATGTTAGATAAATGAATGAGCTTTAAAGTAGGAAGTCGGTTATTCCTCAAGCAACTGGCAGAAAAAACTGCCCTTCCATCGATTGACGTAAACCTTGGGATAAGTGAAGGGTCCAACAACTGTGACTCAACTTTCCGATGCTGTTAAAAGACCCTTTTTTAGGCTATACTCTTGTAGTGCTAAACAATTAGTGAGGGATAAAGAAAACCCCGATTGCTTGAGGCTTCACTTTATTTCAACGTTTTTAATACATAAATTGGTATTCAATTGATACAATTAGCTATATTAAAGTAAAGGATTCATTTGGTAAAGATAAATTCTCGAGTCAAGAAGTAACAAGAGGCATCTAGTATCAGAGGTTATAATAATTTGTTTTTTGTTGAGAATAAACTGAAATTAACATCGTTTTTATTCAGATTATCGATAAATATCATGGTATGCTATAGTATTATGAAGAAGTAAAAAATTCAAGTGCACGGTAGTTCTTTGTTGAATCATGGGAGCTCGTGTTGTTTAGGAAGGGGGGGAAGTCTTGCAAATAGACATATTTTCTTATTTGCTAAGCTTTATATTAATTTTAAATATCGCGTTAGGTGTTTCCATAATCTTTTTGGAACGCAAAGACCCAACCTCAACTTGGGCTTGGCTAATGGTATTGTTGTTCATTCCAATTTTAGGATTCATATTGTACTTGATTTTTGGCAAACCAATTAGTAAACGACGAATTTTTACATGGGACACGAAAAGCAGATTGGGGGTAAAGGCATCAGTCCAATCCCAGTTACGCGCTCTTGAAGAAGGAACATTTGAATTTAAAAATAACGAAATCGCTGAATATGAAGATTTATTTTATTTACATTTGCGTAATGACGATGCTATTTTTACACATGATAATGAAGTGGAAATTTATACGGATGGTACAGAGAAATTTGAGGCATTAATGAGGGATCTGGAAAAAGCTAAAGATCATATTCACTTGTTATACTATATTATTCGCAGTGATCAGCTTGGTCAACGCATTGCAGATATTTTAATAAAAAAGGCAGAAGAAGGACTAGAGGTTCGTGTGTTGTTTGATGATATGGGTTCACGCTCATTAAAGCGAAAATATGTTAAACGTCTCCGTAAGGCAGGAGTAGAAGTGGAAGCTTTTTTTCCACCCAAAATACCAAAGATTAATTTTAAAATAAACTACCGAAATCATCGTAAATTAGCTATTATTGACGGCAAAATAGGCTATATTGGCGGCTTTAACATTGGTGATGAATACTTAGGAAAAAATAAAAAGTTTGGATATTGGCGTGATACGCATTTACGCATTTATGGAGATGCAGTACGTCAAATGCAGACACGATTTATCTTGGATTGGAACCAGGCTTCCCGTAATGATATTTTATACGAAGATCGTTATTATAGTGCCGACCCAGTGGGGGATGTCGGTGTCCAAATAGTTTCTAGTGGACCAGACTCTGAATGGGAGCAGATTAAAAACGGGTATATTAAAATGATCATGACTGCCAAGGAATATGTCTATATTCAAACTCCTTACTTTATACCTGATGAAAGCTTGCGCGATGCATTACGAATAGCTTCTTTATCAGGCGTTAATGTTAGAATTATGATTCCAAATAAACCGGATCACCCTTTTGTATATTGGGCAACATTGTCTTACATAGGTGATCTGTTAGAAGCTGGGGCAGAAGTCTTTATTTATCAAAATGGCTTTTTACACGCGAAAACGATCGTCGTAGATGGCAAAATAGCTTCTGTCGGAACGGCAAATATTGATGTACGTAGTTTCCGTTTGAATTTTGAAGTCAATGCTTTCTTATATGATCGTGAGCTAACACAACAATTGGTATCAAAATTTGAGGAAGATATGCTATTATCTACGCAGATGACGGCAATATTATATAAACAGCGATCTTTAGGCATCCGATTTAAAGAGTCTATTTCACGACTCATTTCTCCGGTTTTATAACGTGAAACTTCATTCAGTAGGAGTGGTTCATCTCCTACTGGATGTTAGTACCGTAAAAGTAAGAACGAAAGGTTTTTGATCGAATGGGGCAATCAGAGACCGTAAACTCTCACTTAGACAAGCTCTATAACTCTATAAGTCGGGGGGTTATGGCCCTTTACATGTGTGATAAATTACTTTTAGGAGGAGTAAAATGGAAAAAAGAACTTGCACGAATTCCTTAGCTGTAAAAACATCTTATGTATTGCCACCAGATACGAATACGTATGGCACCTTGTTCGGCGGAAAGCTGATGGCGTATATGGATGACGTTGCTGCAATTGCTGCATCTAGACATGCTCGCATGCCTGTCGTTACTGCCTCCACCGATTCGGTCGATTTTTTAGCCCCTGTTAAAGAGGGACATTCCATTTGTGTGGAAGCATTCGTTACTTGGACACATCATACCTCAATGGAAGTGTTTGTTAAGGCGGTAACGGAAGATTTGCGGACGGGGAAAAGGAAAGTTTGTTCAACAGCATTTCTGACGTTTGTAGCAATAGATGAAGAGGGCAAGCCTCGACCGGTCCCAAGTGTGATTCCGGAAACCGAACATGAACAAAAGCTTCATGCGTCAGCAGCAGAACGGGCTGAGCATAGAAAGCGGCGACGGGAGCAGTCAAAAGAACTTGCTGAAGTTTTTGGCACAGATTACCCATGGAATTAAACAAGATTCTAGGTTAAAATGGAAGGATAACAAATAATAAGGAAGTTTCATTTTTTAGGGGTTAATTGTTTTTATCCCGCATATAAGGTGCTGTAAGACCCCCGCTTCAGAAGCGGTTAGGTTATATGCTGCGGTGGGACAACCAGTGGGGGATAGAAGAAATCCTCATTGGCAGAAGATTACTTTATTTTGAGGAGGAGATTGACGGCGGACTATTTTTATTATTCTAAAAGTTACGTGTGTTTATGATGGGGTATGATACACATCGTAAACAAAAGGAGGAACAAGTAGTGGAATTACTGGAAGAATTGGTTGGGAAATTAAATGATGTATTAGGGACGTATGTTTTAATAACTGTATTACTCGGATTAGGTTTATGGTTTACCATTAAAACAGGATTTGTCCAATTTCGGTACTTTCCTGAAATGTTTCGGGTGATTTTAGATAAACGAACTATAAGTGCTGCCGGTAAAAAGGGGACTTCTTCGTTTCAAGCGTTTGCTATTAGTGCTGCTTCAAGAGTAGGGACCGGGAATATGGCTGGAGTAGCAGCAGCTATCGCATCTGGAGGCCCAGGAGCTGTATTTTGGATGTGGGTCATTGCTTTAGTTGGCGCTGCATCAGGATTTGTAGAAAGTACACTAGCACAAGTGTATAAAGTGCCTCATGAGAATCAATATCGCGGTGGTCCAGCTTATTACATGGAAAAAGGGCTAAAGAGTCGTTGGCTTGCTGTGGTATTTGCGATTACAATAACGTTTACGTATGGATTAGTGTTTAACTCTGTTCAATCAAACACAATTAGTTTAGCGTTTGAGAACCAATTTGCAATTGACAAAAATATTATTGCAATTATTTTATTTGTATTTACAGCTGTCGTTATTTTTGGGGGATTAAAAAGTATCGCGAATGTATCCCAAGTTATTGTACCGGTGATGGCTATTTTATACTTGGTGTTGTCGATATATATTTTAATCGCAAATATTACTGCAATTCCAGATATGTTTGCCTTTATTTTTTCCAATGCATTTGGAATTCGTGAAGTTGCTGGTGGTGGTTTTGGTGCAGCTATTTCCTGGGGGATTAAACGTGGTTTGTTTTCCAACGAGGCAGGTATGGGAAGTGCGCCCAACGCTGCAGCAACAGCAGAAGTTACACACCCTGCTAAACAGGGGCTGATTCAGGCTTTAGGTGTATTTTTTGATACCATTTTAATTTGTAGTGCAACGGCGTTTGTTATTATTACAGCAGGTGGCTTTGAAGGTAGTAAAGCAGATGGAATCCAGTTAACGCAAAATGCATTTGCTTTTCACTTTGGTGATTGGGCAGGCGGATTCATTGCTGTTGCCATTTTACTATTTGCGTATAGTTCGATTTTAGGAAATTATTATTATGGTGAAACGAATATTACGTATATTCGAGACAGTAAGATAGGATTATTTTTATATCGAATTGGCGCTTTGGTCATGGTGGCGTTTGGAGCTATAGCCTCCTTTGATTTTGTTTGGTCGTTAGCCGATTTAACTATGGCGATTATGGCTTTGATTAACTTGTATGCAATAGCCAGATTATTTAAAATTGCTAATCAAGTGCTTCAAGACTATCGTAGGCAGCGGAAGCAAGGGAAGGATCCGGTCTTTTACCGCGATGTATTAGATAACCAGGATGGTATTGAATATTGGGGAAGAGATCAAGCAGATCACTCTAAATAAGGCATCATTAAAACAGGAGCGCATCCCATGGGATGCGCTCCTGTTTGTAAAAATAAGATTTAATAGGAATAATCACTATTAAATATGATACGTCGTGTAAAATAAATGAATGTTTCAAGCCGGAGAATATGGTTTAAAGATTTTAAAAACGGTTTGTTAACATTCCGGGTCAACATCGTCAGCAGAAACATGCTCTTCTGCCCAGTGTTGAATTTCTTGAATGACTGGGGCTAATGCCTTGCCTTTTTCAGATAGGGAATACTCAATGCGAACAGGGAATTCGGAGTAGACATCCCTTGTGACGATTCCTTCTTTTTCTAGCATTTTAAGTCGGTCAGACAACAAGCGACCGCTGATCGGCAAATCAGCCTCCATTTCAGAAAAACGCTTCTTTCCTTTAAGTAAGTCAAACAGAATTAGTCCGACCCACCTTGTGCTTAATAGCCCCATAGCTTTTTCAAAACGTGGACATAAATTATCCATTCATTATCACCTCAATTGGTATCAATTCCAATAAATTAACAGTTATTACGAAAAGTAACTTGTTTATAGAGTAGCATATTTTATATTTTGCGTAAAGTTAGCGGTTAGGTCTCTGTCCGGCTTATAATTAGTTCGGCTTTGGAATTTTTCATGAAGTTGTGAAATAATAATGGTATTACTATTTTATTAACATGGAGGTAGACAATGGTTACACAACAAACACAAGAAAAATATGCAGAATTGGCACTCCGCACAGGAGTTAATTTACAAACAGGGCAAGCTTTGATGATTAATGCACCCATAGAGGGGGCAGATTTTACAAAAATCGTTGTGCGCAAAGCATATGAAATGGGGGCGAAGGACGTACATATTAATTGGGTGGATGATGAACTTACACGATTAAAATTTGAATATGCTCCGGACGAAGTGATTGCTCATTTTCCAGAATGGAAAGTAATGTTGCATAATAGCTTTGCTGAAGATGGAGCAGCAATCTTGAATATTCGTTCGACGAACCCAGATTTATTGCAAGGCATTGATCCTTCTCGAGTGGCAAAAGCGAATAAAGCAGGAGCAGAAGCAATGAAAAAATTCCGTAAATATACGATGAATGATAAAATTGCTTGGTCGATTATCTCCATCCCTACAGGAGATTGGGCACAAAAGATTTTTCCAGATAAGTCGCGAGAAGATGCTATTGAAAGCCTATGGGCCGCAATTGTGAAAATAGTGCGAGTAGATCAGGAAAATCCTGTTGCTGCTTGGGAGACACATAATGAGTCTTTGCGTGTAGCAAGGGAAATTCTAAATAAGAAAAGTTACCAGAAGCTAATTTTTAAAGCGCCAGGAACACATTTGGAAATGGAGCTTCCAGAAGGACACATTTGGAAAGGTGGCTCTGCACAAACAGAGGATGGTGTTACCTTCAATCCAAACATGCCTACGGAAGAAGTGTTTAGCTTGCCGCACAAGTATGGCGTAAACGGAACAGTAGCAAGTACCAAGCCGCTGAATTATGGAGGTAGCTTGATCGATCGCTTTCAATTAACGTTTAAAGACGGAAAAGTCGTTGATTTTAAAGCAGAGCAAGGACAAGAAACGCTAGAACACTTATTAAATATCGATGAAGGGTCCAAGCGTCTTGGTGAAGTTGCTCTTGTCCCTCACGAATCTCCGGTCTCACAGTCTGGGTTAATTTTCTATAATACATTGTTTGATGAGAATGCTTCGTGCCATATAGCGCTTGGTAAAGCTTACCCAACGAACTTAGAAGGCGGCTCCAAAATGAATGAGGAAGAGTTGGATCGACATGGAGTGAATGATAGTCTCAGCCATGTGGACTTTATGATTGGGTCAGAACAGCTTGATATTGATGGTATGTTTGCAGATGGTACAACAGAGCCGGTGTTTCGTAATGGGACGTGGGCATGGAAAACGAATGAATAGGAAAAGGTTTTCAACAGGCGGGAAAATTAGCAGTTCACATTTTTCCGTCCGTCTTATCCTTTTTAAACGTAAAAACAGCAACTACTCCGTTTATACAGTTACGGAATGGTTGCTGTTGTTTGCTATCTCGCATATCACTAAGATGAAGATTTCCACAGCGGTTCTCTGAGGCAAAGTCCAAGAGATTAAGTGAGAAGGGTTCAATTGCAAGTTAAATGCTCACTTCTGTTTATAGACCTTTAACTCATAACTTTGGGTACTAACAATCAAGGAAGGATAAAAGTTATTGATTGAAGGTTTACATTATAAATAACCATTTTTCGTTAATACAGCCTTGATTTTCGTATAATCAAATGTGTCTGGAAGGGATTCCTTTAAAGGTTTTAGCTTCGGTTCTTTTAATTCTTTGCGAGCAGTTAAAATGGCTTCCTCTTCCTGAGAAGTGAAAAATACTCCCCATGCGATCGGGTACCCTTCCTTAAAGGCTTTAAATAAATGATTTTCAATGGTTTGGGCAGAAAGCTCGCGAATAGCTACAATGTCTTTGATCGCTTTCCCTGATTGAAATAGCTCATAACTGATTAAATGGCTTGGTCGGTCATCCTGTTTGTGAACAGACTTCTTTGCTGGTCTTGGCTCTTGAATCGGAATCACTTTTTGTACGTCAGGATGTTCCTCGCGCCATTTTTGAATAACGGTTAAAAAAGCTTCCCCATATTGATCGAATTTTCTTTCGCCAACCCCTTTAACCAATAACATCGCTTCTTTTGTAGTCGGAAAATATCTGCTTAATTCCTTTAACGTGGCATCTGAAAATAAAATGTAGGGCGGTACATTTTGTTCCTCAGCCAGTTGTTTTCGTAATTGTCTTAGAGCAGTAAATAAATCTTCATGATAATCCGCCGTTTCATTTGCCGGAATAGGGGCGGTAAACATCCAGACTTTCCTTTTCCCCTTTAAAACGTCGACAGATTGCTGATTCAGTTTTAGTGTAGGAAATTTTCCTTCTTCGGTCGCCAACAATTGCTCTGCAATTAAAAACTGGATCCATTCGGTAAGCTCCTTTTCTGTATAGGCGGAAAGAATGCCGTATGTGGATAAAGTATGCAACCGAAATTGTTTGATTTTCTTATCTTTGGAGCCTTTCAGTACTTTGGCAGTCATTCCAACGCCAAACTGTTCGCCCATTCGTTTTACGCAGGAGAGAATTTTTTGCGCTTCTTCTGTCATATCGACTTTCTCTTGACGCTCTACACAGTTACTGCAACGCCCACATTTCGTTTCGGAGGAAGCATGGAAATAATCTAGAATATAAGCTGTTAAGCAGCTATGTGTGTGGCAATAATTGGTCATTGCTTGCAATTTTCGGTACTCTGCTTGTTTACCAGGTTCGTCCATATTGGATTGTTCAATTAGAAATTTTTGCAACTGAATATCCTGTGGTGAAAATAACAGAATACAATCACTTGCTTCTCCATCTCTGCCTGCTCTGCCTGCTTCCTGATAGTATGATTCAATATTCATCGGCATGGCATAATGAATGACAAAACGAACGTTTGATTTATCAATTCCCATTCCAAACGCATTCGTTGCTATCATTAGCTGTTTTTCGTCATGAATAAAGGCAGATTGTGCTCTTTTTCTTTCCAATTCCGTTAAACCAGCATGATACTTTGCTACAGAATAACCTTGAGCTTTCAACTGGTCGTAAAGCGTATCTGTCTGTTTTCTTGTAGCTGTATAAATAATGCCAGATTCTGATTTTCGTTCGTTTAAAAAAGAAGCAATATAATTGCGCTTAGCTTTTCCTTTTACGACATGAAACGCTAAGTTTTCCCGTTCAAAACCTGTATTCACCACATTTTCAATATGTAATTGCTGCTGAATATCTTGAATCACTTCTGTAGTTGCTGTTGCCGTTAATGCTATCACTACTGGCTGACGGGGGAGTTTTTGCAACTGCGGAATGATTGAGCGATAACTGGGGCGAAAATCATGCCCCCATTGAGAAATACAATGGGCTTCATCAAAAGCTATTAAGGATATTCGTATGCGGCGTAACACACGCATAAAAAAGCTAGATTCAAATCGTTCGGGAGCCACATATACAAACTTATATCTCCCTAACGAAATATCTCGTAAACAGGTCTGTTGTTGCTCTGGAGATAAAGTACTATTAATATACGTAGCCGTAACTCCTAAAGCTTGCAATGCATCTACTTGATCTTTCATTAATGAGATGAGCGGGGAAATAATAATGGCGGTTCCTTCTAAAGCTAACCCGGGAATTTGGTAGCAAAGTGACTTTCCACCCCCTGTGGGCATAACAGCAAGAATGTTTTTCCCATTTATAATAAAGTCAATCGTTTCTTTTTGACCTGGACGAAAATGTTGGTAACCAAAATAGGTTTGTAATAGTTTTTCTTCACGTACGCCCATTTTCGATTTCCTCCTTTACCTCATCCATCTTAACATATTTTGCTTCATGAATAAGTAGTAATGATAGATTAGAAATAAAGTAAGACATCAATCAGTAGTGGTTTCCTTGAAAAGAAAAACGCTTTTTCTGTACCAAGCCTCTTATGATCCCACAACTTGTAGGTCCAACAAATCGAGAATATAGATGTCGCAATGCTTATAACTACGTGACAATTTCTCTACTCTTAAAGTGGGGATTTTTCTGTTACTTTAATTTGGAATAAGTGAGGGCTAATATGTTACTCTACCTCTTTGTTATTGATTCCGTAGTTTCGACAGTGCCCACCCAATTAAACTGCCAATTACAGCAGGAAATAGCCACCCTAAACCAATATTTGAAAAGGGAAGTAATGCCATATATTCAGAGGCAACAGGCATTTGCACGCCTAATTCTTGTAATCCATCATATAAGCTAACAATACTTGTGAAAAGGATAGCGCCTCGATAAACAGCTTGTTTATTTTTGAACATTGACCGCATGAATGTAAGGATGATTAGGACGATGGCGATTGGATACAAAAATACAAGTACAGGGACGGAAAAACGAATGATCGTATTTAGACCTTGGTTCGCAATGATAAAACTTGCCAGTGTAATAATTGCAGTCAGCCACTTATAGGATAGAGGACTGATTTTTGAAAAAAATTGAGAAGCAGCAACGACAAGCCCTACGGACGTTGTGAAACATGCCAATGTAACGATAATTCCTAATAATAACGTACCTGACGTACCAAATATTTGTGTGGCCGCTTGAGATAATATTTCTCCACCATTTGTAAATGTATCCCCATTTGGCATTTTGGCACTAATCCATCCCATCGTTGTATAGACTGTAGCTAGTCCAACCCCGGCAACTGCTCCAGCCTTTAAGGTTGCTTTGATGATTTCCCCTTTTGTGGATAACCCCCGCTCCTTAAAAGTTTGTACAACAATAATACCAAATGCAAGTGCAGCAATTGCATCCATCGTTAAATATCCTTCAATAAACCCTGTGAAAAAGGGGGTTTGGGCATAATCTTCGGAAGCCGAGGATAGGGGTTGATCAAATAAAATGAACCCACCAATGACTAGGGCTGCAATAGAAAGTAATAGGATAGGTGTTAGTAGCTGTCCAATTCGATCAACCATCTTGGATGGGTTTAAGCTAACTAAAAGAACCGCGAGAAAAAATATACTTGTAAATAACCATAAAGACCATGGTGTCGTTTCATTCAAAAGCGGCTCAATGCTCATTTCGTAACCAACTGTAGCTGCTCTCGGGATACCAAAGAATGGGCCAATTGCTAAATAAACGAGGCAGGTAAAGATCAGACCAAATAAAGGATGAACATCATTTCCTAGTTCTCTGGCGTCGTTTTTAACATATGAAATTGCTGTAACAGCTAGGATGGGTATTCCAATCCCAGTAATTACAAATCCTGCAATAGCAGGGAAAAAAGATGTACCTGAAGCTACACCTAGTACAGGTGGGTAGATTAAGTTACCAGCACCGAAGAATAAAGCAAATAACATAAAACCAATAATAAATGTGTCTTTTTTCATGTTCGTTCCCTCCGAATGTATAGGCCGCACCTTTCATATAAGCAAAGCAAAGGTTCTATTTTTGTGAATTAACAGACAATAATAATGCTACCCCGCTGCCAGCAAATAAAAAAATGAAAATGACAATATAATCTGAATTTTTCGCCCTTTATTGTCGGTAGTTTGAAAATATAACAAAGCAGTCATTATCTTAACAGTAAACGGTTTTCTATGTCAACGAACATAAAAGAAAAGGTTAAAAAATCCTTGTCACATTCATCATGAGATATGGGTACTCGGTATATGCTAAGTATAATTAATTCCTTCTATAAAAGTTGCTTCGTACCTTTAAGACGGTTTATCCTTTAAAGGATAAAGTGAAACGTCAACAGTGGAGGGCTTTTATGATTGTTCGTACCGCAGAGGCATAAACAAGGACTTCTGAATCGGATCGGACATTTGACTTAAAGTTGGATATCCGGCGTACTCATATTTCACCGCATGAATGAACGCATAGCTCTTACTGTAAGTTACATGCAGGATAAAAAACGTACCAAGCTTTTAACGTCATCTTTTCAACTACTTATGAAACCTAAAACTCCATGAAATAACAAATTGCTGGATCACATCATGAAAAGAAAAAAAGTTTGCAATTATATGTTTTAAGACTTATTTGTTTAAAATTGTTTACATTCTCCCTTTTCCCCTTTAAAATGTTTTTAGCTTAATGTTTCATTTATCCCGTTTTTAAAAGATGCTCGAAAGACCAAAATATCGTTTTATGTTTTGAACGGATAAGGTAAATGAAAAGTGAACACGTGCTATTTGCAGCCGGTTTACAATTTAGACCAGAGTTTTAAGAAAATGGGTTTACAACTCTATTTATAAGCAAGCAGTTCATTCTTCTGCTCCTTCAATTTAAAAGCGATAGTTAAGGGTATTATGATTGGAGGAGCATTGCTATACCTCCAATTAACTGGAGCTTTACCGATAATATTTTAGTTCAAGGAGGTATAACATGGTACCATCATTACTATTTGAAATCATGCTAATAGGTCTTTTAGGGATTGGCTCACAGTGGATTGCGTGGCGTTATCGCATGCCTGCGATTGTCGTAATGTCGATAACAGGACTGTTGGCAGGACCTATTTTGGGCTTTTTAAACCCTGAAGAAGACTTTGGCAGTTTATATAGTCCGATCATTTCGGTTGCAGTAGCAATTATATTATTTGAGGGGAGTTTAAATTTAAGCTTTAAAGAATTACGAGGACTTGGTAAACCCGTATTCCGTATTTCAACGGTCGGGGCGTTTATTGCCTGGATTCTAGGTTCTTTAACAGCACATTATATTGCTGGTCTTTCTTGGGCTGTCGCCTTCGTTATTGGTGGCTTATTTATTGTTACCGGTCCAACCGTTATTATGCCGCTTTTGCGTCAGTCAAAATTAAAAGCTAGACCAGCAAAAATTTTAAAGTGGGAAGGCATTATTGTTGATCCAATCGGTGCATTGCTTGCAGTTTTTGCCTTTGAAATCATTACCTTTTTAACTGCATCAGATCCTGATGTAGCCAAACTATTATTATTCTTTGCCGCTTCCATATTTGCTGCCATCTTTGGCTGGGCTTGCGGACGAGGAATTGGCTGGATGTTTGAAACCGGCCATATACCAGAATTTTTAAAGTCTCCTGCTGTAGTAATTGTAGTTATTCTTTGTTTTACAATAGCTGATGAAATCGTTCATGAAACGGGGCTCTTATCTGTTACAGCAATGGGAATAACACTGGCGAATATGGGGATTAGTTCTATTTCCGATATGCGTCACTTTAAGGAGAATATTTCGATTCTGCTTATTTCGACAATCTTCATTATGTTGACAGCTTCTTTGCAAATAGAAACGTTGTTGCACATATTCCGTCCAAATATTATTGGTTATGTGCTGCTTATGATGTTTATTGTGCGCCCATTATCTATTTTCCTTTCCACAATTGGAACCAGCTTATCATTTAATGAAAAAGCACTAGTTGGTTGGATTGCTCCAAGAGGGATTGTGGCATTAACGGTTTCTGGTTATTTTGCCGGAGTTTTGGCAGAACAAGGTTATGAAGATGCGCAAATTTTAACCACGCTCACCTTTGGGCTTGTGTTCTTTACCGTTGTGGCACATGGTTTTTCTATCGGCTGGCTGTCGAAGAAATTGCATCTATCCATGGAAGGAAGGCCTGGGGCAATTATTGTCGGGGCCAATCGGTTTACGGTAGAATTAGCTAAATCTCTTTCAAAAGCAGATTTCCCGGTTATTATTGTGGATTCCTCGTGGGAAAAACTGCGTCCTGTACGAGAAGCAGGAATTAACTTTTATCACGGGAATATTTTGTCGGAACAGACAGAATATAATTTAGACACCATTCCATATGAATATCTATTGGCAGCAACCGATGATCACGCATTTAATTCATTAGTGTGTACGACTTTTATGCCAGAGTATGGAAGAACAAATGTGTTTAAAATAAGTCCATTAGATCAAATTAGTGGCGATACATCAGAGGTCGTGTCAAGAGTAGGCGGCCGAATTCTGTTTGATAAGAAATTTACGATGGAAGATTTACTCGATAAATTAGATAATCACTACGTATTTAGACAGACAACATTAACCTCTCAATATAATTACAAACAATATTTAGCAGATAAAGATGATTCGACCGTATTTCTATATTTGATTAAGCCATCTGGGCAATTGAAGTTTTATTCGGAAGAAATGCGGACAGTCCCCGCTGTGGGAGATCGAATTGTCAGTTTGACACCAGCAAATAAAGAGAAAGCGAAAATCCAAGCAAAGCTGGAAATACAGCGTAATGGTCAATCGAAAGAAGGAAGCTAATTAGCTTCCTTCTTTCGATTATACCGCATGTAACTGGGCAGTACGCGGGGAATCTAACTGCGAGTCAACTGCTCGTATGTTCATCTAATAAATAGTGAGTGGTAAAAGCGTGTACTGATTGATTACTTTATACAGGACGTTTCATAGTATTAGGACATGTCCTGATACGTGTTTAGTTCATCCAACTGCCGATGCACTTCTGCAATTTCCCCTTCTAAGCGAATTAGTTGTTCCTCTGCCGAGGATACTCTTCCGCGTACATACTCCAGCTTATCTAAATCACCTTGTATTCGTACGTAGTCTGATTTTAATTCATCTAGCTTATCCTGTAATTGTTTTCGAGTCATCTCCATATCCCTCCTCATCACTAGTGTAACGAAAATGAAGTTTACAAAACAGGGAAAACGATGTATATTATAAAGAATTCTTGCGGGGGGGGGGGGCTTGAATGGAAGTTCGATTTACAAAGTCATTACAGTACTATCTGGACATGGTAGAAGAAGAGCTGTTAAAGAAAGAAGCGTGTAATAATTTAATGCTTGGCATTTTGGAACGTTTGCAACAGGAGCAGGGAGACTGTTATTTAGGATGGGTAGAAAAGGATGGTCAATTACTCTATCCATTTTTACGTACGCCACCACATAATTGGGTACTTCCTGATTTGGAAGGCAATATGGACAAAGAGACGGTACAATGTATTGTGGAACATCTATGGAACAGAGGTTGGGGAGTTCCTGGTGTCATAGGTCCGGAATCGTACGCTACTACTTTTGCAGCGGAATGGGGAAAGCTTACAGGCTGTACTGCCTCCGTACATATGCGTGAACTTATTTACCAGCTAGATAAGGTGAAAAAGCATGCTCGGCAGACTGGAGAACTAATTGTGGCAAAAGAGCAGGATCTGCCCCTATTAATAGATTGGCTGCAACAATTTGGTAAGCAAGCTGGCGAAGAGATCTCCTTACAACGTGCAGAGCAAATAGCAAGGCGGTTTATTAAGGAGCAATCTGCTTTCTTTTGGCGGATAAATGACCAACTTGTGTCCATGGCTAATTGCTCAAGAAAGACGAGGAACGGAGCTGCTATTAATGCCGTGTTTACACCAGACCACTTTAAAGGAAATGGCTATGCTACAAGTGCAGTTGCAGCATTAAGCCAGCAGTTGCTTAATAAAGGGTATCAGTTTTGTAGCTTGTACACAGATGTATCCAATCCGATTTCTAATTATATATATCAGAAAATTGGCTACTATAAAGTTGGATCCGCAATGGTGTATAGATTTCGATGTAGTTAAAGAAGCTTGCTGTGAAGAAGGTAGTTAAACGGATTTAAAAAGATTTGTTTTCACTTACTAACGAGAAGTTATGTTGGTCAAACAAGGGTTCATTTAACTTACTGTTGGAACCTACGCTCTTCCTACTGGGCTTCGCCTCGTAGAATGGAAGAACAGTTAAACCATCAATGAACCTGCATAGGAACAATCCAAAGCAAAGAATAGCAGTTCTTGCTGTCAGTTATACGTGGGACAACCGTATGAAACAAAAAAGCGAGGTCTGTTTAATCAGACCTCGCTATAGATGTTTAAATAAGCGCATCTTCTTTATTCTTTTTGGAATCTACATATGTTTGATAAAAATGAAGAATGATCGTTTTAATTACTGCGTAGAATGGGACTGCAAACAGAATACCTAAGAAGCCAGCGATGCTTCCAGCCGCCAAGATAACCGTAATTACCGTTAGTGGATGTAAATCTAGTGCACGCCCCATCACATTTGGCGAAATTAAATTACTTTCTATTTGCTGTGCTGCAATCATTACTAATGCTACCCAAACAACCATAATTGGCTCCTGAAAGGCTCCAACGATTAATGCAGGGATGACAGCAATAAACGGACCCGCAAATGGAATAACATTCATAACCATAGCAAACAATGCAAGTGTCAGAGAGTAATTTAAGCCGATAATTAAGTAGCCAATAAACAATAAAACTCCTACAGCGAAGCTGACAATTAATTGGCCTTGGATGAAAGAAGTTAATGTAGCATCGAGCTTGGAAAGTAATGCACGTATATTGGCTGCCTTTTTTTTGGAAAAAATTTGCGTAATAAACGGTACTAGCTTTTCTCCGTCCTTTAACATAAAGAATAGGAAAAAAGGAACAAGAACTAATGATGTAACAAAGCCGATAATTTGCCCGATAAATCCAAACAGATAATTGATAACACTGTCAATATGCGACTGTAAATTATTGGTAAAATCGTTAATTGCCTTATTCACTTGGTCAGGAATAGCTGTTTGATTAGATTGCCATAAGGAAATCATATCCTGTGCCCAGTCTACCATTTTTGGAACATTATCAATTAAATTGCGGAATTGTTGTTGCGCAATCGGCGCAATATACATATATACAAATACACCAAGCAGTATCATCACGACAAAAACAAGAACTATCGAAATAATCCGATTGATTTTTAGACGTTCAAAAAAATACATTAAAGGTTTGGTTAAGTAGTAAAGGATACCAGCACCGATAATAGGTACTGCTACAGAACCAACTATTTTTATAAAGGGAAAAAATATAAAGTCTGTGACCGAGATTAATAGAATTAAAGTGAAAGCTAAAATAAAAAACACAAAAAATTGAAACCAGCGTTTATTTACCACGTGCATCCCTACTTTCCCGAGTTCATATATCATTATTTTACTTGTTTATGCCAAAAATAGAAAGTATATCTTGTAATTGAAAACTGAAATACGTTGCTTTTATCCAGTAGACTTGGGTCTTATGTATAAGCCTCTTATATAGAAATGTGCTAACATTAAGAAATACGTACGAGAAACAAAATGTTCGTTACCACCACAAAGGGTGTTTTCTAAAAAATGACTGTCCAAAAACCACAATATGATGTAGTTTTACTAAATCACCATATACTATATTTCGTATCAAAAATGACCAAGTGACCTTTTGGGGAGTGAATTAAATGTTTAATTATTCTGATGAAAAGCATGGGAGCAAAAAAGAGTTTTATACTATATTAGTAAAGTTTAACCATTTTCCAGCGGATGTAAACATGAAAGGGTTGCCATAGAATAATTAGTGAAAATATGCTAAAATTCGTATAGTATGAAGGTAAAAAAGAAAAACTGACTGATTGCAGTTAACTATTAGTCGGCGCAGCGAGGAATTTCGATGATTAAATGAAAATGAATAGGAAACTCCTCGTTTAGATAAAAATGTTGGAGGATAAGTGAATGATGAGCTGGGAACGTACTTTTGAAAAGTGGGATTCATATCAAAATCTAGAACCGAATTTAAAACAGGAACTGAAACAACTGAAAGCGGATCCTGTCGCATTGGAGGACGCTTTTTATAAAGAATTAACCTTTGGTACTGGTGGCATGCGGGGAGTTTTGGGAGCAGGAACAAATCGTATGAACGTTTATACGATTCGCAAAGCCGTAAGTGGTCTAGCAAACTATTTGCTGGAGCATACTGTAAATGTAAAGGATCGTGGCGTTGTCATTGCTTATGATTCGAGGCATATGTCGAAGGAGTTTGCTTTAGAAACAGCTAAAGTATTGGGTGCTTACGGAATTACCGCCTATGTTTTTTCTTCTTTAAGACCTACACCTTTATTATCATTTGCTGTACGTTACTTAGGCACCGTTTCCGGTGTAATGATTACAGCTAGCCATAATCCACCGGAGTATAATGGCTTTAAAGTATATAACGAAGATGGTGGGCAAATTACACCGAGTCAAGCCTCAGAAATTATTACGTATATTAATCAGGTAGAGGATGAGCTATCTGTTCCCTATTTGGAACAGGACGAATTAGAAGAGCAGGAGTTAATCAATTGGATCAAAGATGAAATTGATAATGCTTATTTAGATAAGCTGCAGGGCATTTCAAAATGGTCAGCAGATGAAATGGCTAAAGAAAAGACGATGCCAATTGTTTTTACTCCGTTACATGGAACTGCCTCTCAGCTCGTACCTAAAGGGTTAAAACAGTTGAATTTTACAAATGTTCACGTGGTAAAGGAGCAGGCGATTGCAGATCCAGAGTTTTCAACTGTTGCTTCGCCTAATCCTGAGGAACACCAAGCATTTACGATGGCTATTGAACAAGGTAAACAAACCAATGCAACCATTCTACTTGCTACAGATCCAGATGCAGATAGACTAGGTGTCGCAGTGAAAAATAGTGCAGGTGATTACCAAGTGTTGACGGGCAACCAGCTTGGGGCATTGATGCTAGATTATCTACTAGCTCATAGTGACAAAGCGCTATTAAGAACCGGACGCATGATTAAGACTGTCGTCACATCTGAGTTAGGTAAGGCAGTTGCTGATTACTATGGTATTAAGACATTGAATACATTAACTGGCTTTAAATTTATCGGTGAGAAAATTAGAGAGTTTGATAGCACAGGCGAATCCTTTGTTTTTGGTTATGAAGAGAGCTATGGGTATTTAATTAGCAGCTTTGCTCGTGATAAAGATGCAGTACAAGCTTCAATGATTGCTTGTGAAATGGCGTACTACTGGCAGCAACAGGGCAAGACACTTTTAGATGCTTTATATGAACTATTTGCTCGCCATGGTTATTATTTTGAAAATATGCAATCTATCACCCTAAAAGGAAAGCAAGGCTCAGAAAAAATTCGTTTGATTATGGATTATGTACGTAATGAGCCTTTACAAAAATTTGGGGGTCTGGAGGTAGAACAAACAGAAGATTATTTGGCCGGTACAAGGAAATTTAAAGATGGTCAAGTCGAAAACATCGAGCTGCCCAAAGAGAATATGGTGAAGTATATTTTGGAACGGGATTGTTGGATCTGCTTACGCCCGTCTGGAACAGAGCCAAAAATTAAATGTTATTTTGGTGTACGTGGAACGAGTGAAGCGGATAGTAAAGATAAATTGGCAACATTACAAGCTTCCATGGATAAAATTTTGCAAGCAACAATTGAGGTGTAATCTGGTAAATTAATAGTTGACATTTCTCCTCAGAAGAGGTTTAATAATAAAGTGATTTTATTCCTATAAATAAATGTTCAAGAGATTATTTTTTGTCATGCAGTATCTTTATGATAAATCTTTTTGAACAAGTTTTTATAAAGGGGAGTAGCTGTACAATTTTAGTCGTCATTACGAGATCATTCTCCGGCTGAATTGGCAACGATCGTTGTTAGCGAGACCTTTACCAATCCTGGTAAGGGTCTGTTTTTGGTGGTTCTTACCGGTTGGTAGGAACCTTTTTTTATAGCTTTGCTACACTATTTGTTGTTTTTGGCTAATGTATGCGAGCTATAGCACGGATGGGGTTTTTCCTAACTGGAAAAGTTTCGATCGCCATAGAGGAAGGAGAAGATAAGGAATGGGCGTTGATTTACTGATCGAATATTTATGGGTGTTAGTTGTGCTTATTGGTTTAGAAGGACTGTTGGCTGCAGATAATGCGCTTGTTTTAGCGATTATGGTGAGGCATTTACCTGAAAAACAGCGTAAAAAAGCATTATTCTACGGGTTAGCTGGTGCGTTTGTTCTCCGGTTTGGATCATTATTCGTTATTTCGTTTTTAGTTGATGTTTGGCAGGTACAAGCACTCGGTGCGCTTTACTTACTATTCATATCTCTGAAACATTTATATGACCGGTTTAAACCGAGAAAAGGAGTGGAAGAAGACAAGCAGACAAAGGAGAAAAAGGGAAGCAGTTTTTGGATGACCGTGTTGAAAGTTGAGTTTGCTGATCTTGCTTTTGCAGTCGATTCTATCTTAGCTGCTGTAGCACTAGCCGTTGCCTTGCCAGCAACAGAATTAGGTCATATAGGAAGTCTAGATACAGCACAGTTTTTAGTCGTGTTTGCCGGTGGTATGATTGGGTTAATTATTATGCGATTTGCGGCAAATATATTTGTAGGATTGTTGAATAAACGACCTGGTTTAGAAGTGGCTGCTTTTGTTATTGTCGGCTGGGTTGGTGTGAAGCTTAGTTTGATTGTACTTGCACATGAAGATATCGCACTTATCCCACATGATTTTCCACATTCAACCTTATGGAAAGTCATATTCTATGTGGTACTTGTAGGAATTGCTGTCATTGGTTGGTTCTCTTCAAGTGATAAGAAGGCTACAGTAAAAGACGAAGAGCGGGTGAAGGATTCAGAGAAATAAACCGGAAGACTAACGTGTTTTCATATATTGCTTCTATGCTTCCATCCAATGTTACAAAAATTGGACGGAAGCATTTTTTTAAAGCACAAGTCAAATAGCCGATCCTGTTTAGATTCCATTAGTCATACCCTTTTGGCACATCAATTAGCTGGTGATAAAACCTTCACTGAATGAAGCTTCACTTTATTGTTTTTCGATAGTCAATTTATAATTGTCTGGTATAACATTTGCCTTTTTTGCTTCTAAAAGATATTTCTCCGCTTCTGTATAAGTTTCAAAAATCATCTCTTGTTCATTTACTGCGATGATAGCCCGTACCCGATTATGTCCAATTGCAACTATTCGATACATGCAACCTCTCCCTTTACTTGTTGAAGATGATAACTGTCTCCATTTACCTTGGCATGTAACTAGCAGTAAGACCGACCCTTCCATGTTTCAAATGAACCCCAGGGAAATCAGGAGGTTAACTGCCAGCAACGCTCGATTCTGTACAAAGGCGATTCATACCCTAGTGGTAGTAGCAACCAGTGGGGGAAAAGCCCTCAACGATTGATTTCATTTTATTAAAAAAGCCGAAAAGGTTTGCTTCCTTTTCGGTTTATGTCCAAGCGCTAATGTCTCGACATTCCTGCCAGTTCATGTATCTATACAGCTTGTAGGATCATTACTACATAGCCTATGTCATGATGGAAATTCCAATCAACAAATATATCCTCCATTTGTTGATTTAAAATGGATTCCAAATATTCTCTGTCCATAATATTTTTTTCCAGCTTTCGTTTAGAAAGTCTTAACTCTTCTTCAAAGCCGGAGGAAATGAGCTCTTTCTCAATGGTAACGAGGATATCCTCTCGCTTCGATACAATGGTTCGCTCATTTAAACGAACAGACTTTATATTGCGAGGCGCTTTTTGTGCCTTTTCTGTAAAGCGTTCTATCTCCTGATGAATTCCTGTCCTTTCTTCGTTTGAAAGCGAGCTGGAGTTGTTCATAATATGTGTTGCTTTTATTTCTGCAAATAGAATGCCGCTTTTGTTTGTTAAATTCCAATCATAATAAAGTTGTAGTACAGTAATTCCAAATTCGTTTTGCCATATCCTTTTTAGCTCAGGAATACATTTATTCATGACGACATCTCGTGCCTGTTCTATTTTTATGTTTTGTTTTTTCGAGTAACACACTCTCCATCGGAGTTATAAAGTCTTTTAGATAAATCGTTAAATAGGAATGGGCTAAGGATACATATAATGCCCCGGGTCCTTTACCGAAATAGCTTCTTAATAGTTTACCAGTTGCACTGGCAATGGAAGCTTCTGTTGACTTTACTTTTGTTTTCACTTAGAGTCATCCTTTTTTGTAGGAACACACCTTTTTTTGCATTCCCTTTTTTTAGTATATCATTACCACATAGATAGTGACAAGAAACCTCCCTATTACAGTTATGTAAAAAATCTTAACATTATATGCGAATTGTGATAGATTTTCAGTAACAATTTGCTGTGGAGGCATTTATGACTGTAAAACATTCAAAAATAGAAATATTGCGTACTTCTTTAACGTTAGGGTTAACCTCCTTTGGCGGTCCTGTGGCTCATTTAGGTTATTTTAAGTCCGAATATATTGATAAGCGTAAATGGCTGGACGAAAAAACCTATGCGGACATTATCGCTCTGTGTCAATTTTTACCAGGTCCAGCTAGTTCACAAGTGGGCATTGCAATTGGAATGCTAAGAGGTGGATTGTTGGGCGGAGTAATGTCCTGGCTTGGATTTACATTGCCATCTGTGATTGTTCTTGTGCTATTCGCTTTCTTCTATCAATCGCTTAAGCTCAGTGATGCAACTTGGATTTCCAGCTTGAAAATTGTTGCTGTTGCGGTTGTGGCTCATGCTGTTTTAGGATTAGGAAAAAAATTAACACCAGATAAACCGCGAATTGCGATTGCACTAGCAGCTGCACTTATTATGCTCCTTTTTCCTTCTACCTTTGTACAAATTATAATTATTTTACTAGGGGCTGGTCTTGGGTACCTTTTATTTAAGAATAAAGCACAAACAAAGCTGGCTTCTTTTGCCGTGCCGATATCAAAAAAGCAGGGAATGCTTGCATTTTCAATATTAGTTGCTATTCTTATTGGTTTACCGATTCTCGCACGTGTTTTTCCACATATGTACATACAGATTGCCGATACATTTTTTCGCGTCGGTTCATTCGTGTTTGGTGGGGGACATGTTGTATTGCCTATGTTGGAACAGGAAATTGTGCCGACTGGATTTTTAACCAGTGATGAATTTTTGGCAGGATATGGTGTGGCGCAGGCAGTTCCTGGTCCGTTATTTACATTTAGCTCGTATGTAGGTACGATGATGAATGGGATAATCGGAGCTGTTATTGCTACTGGCGCTATCTTTTTACCTTCATTTTTACTGATCGTAGGCGCATTGCCGTTTTTAAGTGAGCTGCGTGAACGTTCCAGCTTTCAAGGTATGTTGACGGGAGTAAATGCTAGTGTTGTCGGTTTATTATTAGCAGCGTTTTATGATCCAGTATTTACGAGTTCCATTTTGGATGGAGCCGACTTTGGGCTAGCAGTTATTTTATTTGCTTTATTACATTTTTGGAAAGTCCCAGCGTGGCTAATTGTGATCATAGGTGTGATTGCGGGAGAGATTATTCATCTGTTTGTTTAACGTGAGCTGGAGACAACCTATCTTTTACAAGAATAAAAAATACATGCAATTAAGACAGTTGCCAACATATGTAGTTGGCAACTGTCTTTTTTGCACTATAGGAAAGTATAAGATTTTTTTGGTTTATAGTATAAGAAAAACAAAGGCTTCCGCCATAAGACTTGGCGACAAGCCAAGTTTTTCTAATATAAAGATTATATAGGGAATAGTTTATAAGAATTCGTATCTAAGGTTATTATTTTGATAAAAAAACTGGTTTGATTCCTTGACAGCAAGGTGAAAAAATTGTAACCTAATTAAAGTCTTAGTATTTTTATCGGATTAATATATTATTAGTGCCACGGCTGGTGCAACATGCATATGATAAATTCAACCAGATATGCAAACAATATTATAAAGGAGGTAATTGGTATGGGAATGTATACGTTATTGAATGTGGCGATATTATTAGTACTTATAGGAATTCTTATTTGGATGCAGAAAAAACATTTTTCCTTCACCAAGCGTGTGTTTACCGGTTTAGGTGCAGGGATAGTTTTAGGTGCTATTCTCCAATGGGCTTATGGAGCTGGGTCTGACATATTGACGGAAACAACAGATTGGTACAGTATTGTTGGTAGTGGCTATATTCGCTTTCTAATGATGATCGTTATCCCGCTCGTCTTAGTGTCAATTATCCAATCCATTATTAACTTGGAAAAAACAGCAGAATTAGGAAAAATGGCAAGCTGGATAATTGGGATTTTAATTTCGACGACGATGATCGCTGCTTTAGTTGGTATTGTTTCAGCTACGGTGTTTGATCTGAGTGCCGAACAGATTGAAGCAGGGCAGGCAGAAAACGAACGAGGAACGATCTTGGAATCTACTTTAGAAGAGGTAGAAGAGCAGACTACAGCGCAAAAAATTGTTAGTTTTATACCGTCAAATATTTTCTTAGATATGACAGGTGATCGATCCACCTCCGTAATTGCTGTCGTTATTTTCTCTGTGATTGTAGGGATTGCTGTTTTAGGTGTCCGCAGAAAAAATCCGGAACAGGCTGAAATGTTTACGAAAATGGTTAATGCGTTATATGCAGTCGTTATGCGGATTGTTACCCTTATTCTTCGTCTAACGCCATACGGGATTTTAGCATTAATGGCTAATACAGTAGCAAGTACAGATTTTGCAGGTATTTTAGAGTTAGGCAAGTTTGTAGTTGCTTCATATGTCGCTCTGTTTGTAATGTTTGTCATCCATTTGATCTTAGTAGGTTTATTTGGTCTTAATCCGTTTATATACTTGCGTAAAGCTATTCCAGTTTTAGGATTTGCTTTTACATCCCGTTCTAGTGCTGGAACGATCCCATTGAATATCCAAGCCCAACAGCACGCTTTAGGTGTTGATCAGGGGATAGCGAATATGTCGGCTTCCTTTGGCGCAACGATGGGGCAAAATGGATGCGCAGGTATTTATCCAGCGATGCTTGCAGTTATGATTGCACCGACGATGGGAATAGATCCATTATCCCCAGGGTTTATTTTGCAGCTTGTTTTAATTGTCGGAATTAGTTCCTTTGGTATCGCTGGAGTTGGTGGTGGAGCCACTTTTGCTGCATTAATTGTCTTATCATCTATGAACATGCCAGTCGCTTTAGCCGGCTTATTAATCTCAATTGAAGCTTTTATCGATATGGGGCGAACAGCGCTTAATGTGAATGGTTCCATGGTTACTGGAACGTTAACAGCGAGAATTTTAAATAAGCTAAACGTTAAAACGTATCAGGATAAATCTGCAATTCAAGAAGCACCGGAAATATAGAGAAACCCTAGGTTGATTTTATTAGAAATAGTGATGTGATGCTTACTTCTTAAGAGGAAGTGAGCATCTTTTTTGTTGTATAGGAATCTATAAAATGAGGTGCTTGTGGATAACGAAATAACCGACTAGTCACGTCCGCGCATGAGCCCGGCAACGATGCGACTTTAGAAATGCGCATTACAGTAAGTCATCATCTGTTCGTCGCTAAGAGGAAGGCCGACTAAAAACGGGCTTGCCGCCAGACGTCGGCATACCCCTGTTTTAGTGGCATGATTCCTTTATCCCGTAAAAAGGCGTTGTAGACTCCCACTTCAAGAATGGAAGATGTGAGCTGAACAAGTCGAAGCGGGAGGTAACAGCACCTAAGTCCCCGATTCGTTCAAGGGCCTTTAGGTCATACCCTGGTGGTACTAACAATCAGCGGGGATGAAGAAAACCCCGCTGATCGAAGTTCACTTTTAGTTGATTCGTTCCATTTGCTACGTTGCTAAATGGGCGCCCACCTCTTAGCGCAAAGAATAATTCTAACTTTAAAAACAAATACCTTTGTTTGGAAATGGTGTATTAGCACAAGTTTTTAGAGACTAAAATAGTTTAAAGATAGATTTTCTGAAATTGCTGTTGCCTAAGAGTTTCATAGGAAAATGTGCGATATGTAAAGGTGAAATATGTTACTATTTGAGTAGTTAAGTTAAAGTTTTTATGGGAGAAATGAAAGAGGAGGAGTATATGATATTTTTTAAACAATTATTCGTTAAAGTCATTAAACTTAATCATTGGTTTTTACTTTTTGCAACACTTACATTAGTGTTTGCAAGCAGTTATTTTATTTATTATCTAGAACCAGATACATTTGCTAGCCCATTTGAAGGCTTGTGGTGGACGATGACTACTGTAACAACGGTCGGCTATGGAGATGTTTCGCCAACAACAGTTGGTGGAAAGATTTTTGCTATGTTTTTATATATTGTTGGAATCGGCTTAATGACCATTTTTATTGGTAAGGCAATTGATTTTTTGAGCATTCGCAAGCGATTAAAGGAGGAAGGTAGATTGAATATTACTACAGAAGACCATATTATTCTCGTTAATTGGACGAAGAAGGCAAGGATCACATTAGATGAGATTTTACATACGTTTAAGGATATTCCGATTGTTATCATTGATGAGAAAATCGAAAAAACGCCACTGATCCATGAACAGGTTGAATTTGTTCAAGGTAATCCTGCCAATCGCGATGTATTGTTCCAGGCAAATTTGCTAAAAAGTAAGTCGGTCATGGTATTTGCTTCTGAAGATGGCGTAGCCACCTCTCAAGCAGACGGTCAAACATTGCTTATTGCTACAACGTTAGAGAGTATAGGGAAAGAATTCTCGCAAAATATTTATACGATTTGCGAAGTATTGGAATCAACACATATTCCGGCCTTTAAGCATGCTGCCGTCGAAGAATTTATTACTGCGAACGATACTGCGGCTCACTTAGCAGCTCGCTCCATTTTATTTAATGGTTCGAGTGAAATTATTAGACAATTAACGAGCCATCATGGTTATGATCTATATTCGATTGGAAAAAAGGCAGATTGGAATACATTTGAACACGCTCGAACTGCGTTAGCTGCCCAAGGAGCGGTATTATTATCTAATCGCAACGATATATCGATTATTAACCAACTGAAAGAGCCAATTCCGCACGATGCACAGCTATTCATTATTTGTGATGAGGATGTATATACCAACCTGCTTCGTCAAGGTGTTCCATCCTACTAATGTTTTTAATCATTCATCTATGATGATCTTGTAAAAAAGTCAAAACTTCTTCTAGGTTTTGGCTTTTTTTCACGGCTTCATAACTTTGCCATGGACAACCCCGTTCTTTTACAAGCTCAACGACGTTTTTTATCGTAAAGTTTTGTGGAGTTAAATCATCCGTTACTTCATTCCAAAATAAGGGCATGGCGACTGTTCCTTCCGAAGTTTTTCTAGGCGAGTAAGGTGCAATAATCGTTTTTCCTTTGCCATGTTGGACGTAATCAATATAAAGCTTGTCATTACGTTTATGCTTGAATCGTTCAGTGGTGAATAGTGCTGGGAAGGTGCCTTCTAATGTAAATGCTATGGTTTGGGTGAATAAGGCAGTATCTTCGTAGGTCATGCTTCCACTTGGAATCGGGATATATACTTGCAGCCCTTTATTTCCCGAAGTTTTGACAAAAGAGATCAACTGTAATTCATCAAATAGATATTTCATATTTAAAGCTGCTTTGATTGCTAAAGAAAAACGGTCTCTGCTTGGTGGGTCCAAATCAAAGACAATTTCTTCAGGTGTATTTGTTGCAATGGTTTGAAATGGCGTATGAAATTCTACGGTACCATGATTGGTTAACCAGATGAGGTCGTTTAATGTTTCGCAAACGATACTATGTTTTCCCTTGTGTTCATGTCTTGGCATAAAAGCAGGTGCGTAGGTGGGCAAGTGCTTTTGGAAAAAATGTTCCTTATCTATTCCATCAGGCGCGCGAATAATTGTAAGTGCACGCCTTTTAAAAAACGTCAGCATGTAAGGAGCTATTTGCCGAATATAAAGCAAGAGGTCTGCTTTCGTATAACCTGGTTTCGACCAGAAGACTTTGTTAAGATTTGTTATTTCAACTTCTGTTGGAAACATAGCCTGATCAAGCTGTAGCTTTTCCCAAGTCAATTCTTCTGGACGCGCGTGTGGAAGTATTTGTTTGAAAGCTGGTTCACGTAATTCTTGCTTATATAAATCAAGGCTATGGATGGCTGTACAAATAGCAGGAGGCAAAATGTAAGTATTGCTTTTTAGTTCTCCTTTTGTTTGAAATAATTGTCTTAAAATATCCATTTCTTTTGAATCAAGCCCATGCTTGCATTTTCCAATGGAGACGATTTGGTTATGTTTATATACACTTACTTGAAAATAATCGTTATTTATATCTAAAGCTGTTAAAAAGCCACTTAACGACCTCCAGTTTTTTATTTTATACCAGTCTTGGTGATTATTCCCTTGCTTATAGAGACTATTTTTCCGCTTTGCTATCATACCTTCTCCAAGATGTATAAAGATTTCCTTCCAAAGCTGGTCGGGGTTTTTGTAACTTGGTACATATATAAGTTCTTGTGAGAAAGGGTAAGTTGTAAATAGTAGTTGGAGGTATTCTTTGCGTTTTTCCAAATCAATCGATAACAAAGATTCCCCTTGGTGCTGCAGTATATCGAAGACCATAAAACTGGCAGAACGTTGATTAGAAGCGGTTTCGATGCTAGATGTTGCCTGTAGTCTGGCACGTTTTTGAACCCACTCAAAATTTGCTTGATAGAGTTGGTTTAATATGACGAGTTCTCCATCCATTGTTAAGGGCAAATGGGATTCGACTTGTTCTTGGAGCTGCAAACAGGCTTGGATAATTTCTGGAAACTGTTTACTTAAATTTGTATTATTTTTACTCCGTAGTTGAATAAGTTCTTTAGTCCATTGTAATGTGCAACGATAGCCATCGTATTTTACTTCATATAACCATTCTTTACCTCTGGGGATATCTACACTGGGTATAGGCTTCATGACATGCATTTTCTGTTCTCCTTTCTAAAACCTAGTTTGATACAGAAACAAGAATAATAACCATACTTGGATAAAATTCCTTACGCTTTGGCAAACTACGGTTAAGGAGGAATGAGAATGCATACGATGTGGAAAGGAACGATCAGCTTTGGTCTTGTGAACATCCCTGTAAAAATGCATGCCGCTACTGAGAATAAAGATATTCAATTAAGGCAATTGCATAAGGAATGTCAATCACCTATTAAATATGAGCGTACGTGTCCTGTATGTGAACGCCCAGTTAAAAACGAAGAAATTGTCAAAGCATATGAGTACGCAAAGAATAAATTCGTTGTTTTGGACGAAGAAGAGCTGGAAGCATTAAAACAGGAACAAGCAGATAAGGCTGTAGAAATTGTTGATTTTGTACAACTTGCTGAGGTTGACCCCATTTATTATGAAAAAAGCTACTTTTTATCTCCAAATGAAGGTGGCGCTAAAGCTTACGGCCTATTGCGTAAAGCATTGAAGGAAACCGAGAAAATTGGTATTGCCAAAATGATGATTCGCTCTAAAGAACAATTAGCAATCATTCGTGTTTATCAGGATACATTAGTTGTCGAAACGATACACTATCCAGATGAAGTACGTAGTGTTGCAGATGTACCTAATGTTCCTAAAGAGGTGGAGGCAAACTCCCAAGAATTGGATACGGCAAAGATGCTGATCGAACAATTAACGACAGCTTTTGATCCGACAAAGTATAAGGATGAGTACAGACATGCTTTGCTTGATTTAATTGAGCAAAAGAAGGAGCAAGATCAAACGGCTACTGCGCTGGATAAGCCTTCACCAGATGCAGCAACAAATTTGATGGATGCTTTACAAGCTTCATTAGAACGAGCAAAGCAGGATAAGCCGAAACCAAAACAGCCACAGCTATCCAAACAAAAGGAAAAAAAGGTAAAAAAGAAGAAAACAGGGACATAATTGTATCCGCTTTTGGTAAGAAACCACCATGGCTCGCCTAGAGCGCGAGCCACCATCTATGATGAAGAATTTTGCTTTATAATGTTTAGATTCTTGAAATACTACCTAAAATAAATAAGTTATATAATGGTAAATAGCGTTTTCTTCATACAAAGTAAAAGTAAATCATTGGATAAAGGTGTTTTTCCCCTATATAAGGTACGTAGGACTTATCTTCAGGAGTTGGATAATCTTTGCTGCGACCTGCAACAAGTCTAAGGGGGAAGGTAACAGACCTAAATGCCCGTTTAGCAACGTAGCGAATGGAACGAGATAAACGTGGCTATTCGGTTATTTCGTTATCTCCAAGCTCCTCATTTTATGCTTTCTTATCTTTTTAAAAAGAAGTAATCCAGTAGATTACTTCTTTTAACGATTCTATTACATATAGATGGTTATTTTGCAACCCGTTTACAAAACGCTAACAAGTGTATGAAAACGAGTGCTTTCATATGCAAACGGTGTCCAAAAAGGGTAGAGTAAATAATGCACCCTATTTTTAAAAATAGGATTAGATTAAGCGTGTTCAAAAAGCCTGGAAAAATGGGACAAAATTCATGGATTGCTTTTATTAGCATGGCTCATACAAACAACTCAACATCTTGACACTTATCAAAACTTACTTCTCTGAAATTTCCCTGCTTTTTGAAATGAAAATAAAATTTATCGAAAAGGACGGGAGAACCATGGAGAGAAACTCTTTTTTTGATAATGCAAAAGTCATCCTGATCTTTTTAGTTGTTTTTGGACATATGATACAGCCTTTCACAGAAGACTCAAAATATGTTCATACACTTTATCTGTGGATTTATACGTTTCATATGCCTGCGTTTATATTCTTGGCCGGTTTTTTTGCCAAAGGCTCTGGGTCGGTGAATCACGTATTACAATTAATGAAAAAACTATTACTACCATATGTGATTTTTCAATTGCTTTATACAGGTTACTATTTTTTAATCGGTAAACCAGGCTGGCAAACGGATTTATTCAGTCCGCACTGGGCGATGTGGTTTTTATTCAGCCTTTTCTGCTGGCATCTGTTATTATACTGGTTTAAAAAGCTACCACCATTACTAAGCGTTGCTGTTGCTGTACAACTTGGGCTCATCGTAGGTTATTTTAGTGAGATTGGTCAAATGTTCAGCTTGTCGCGCACGTTCGTTTTCTTTCCATTTTTCTTAGTGGGTTATTTTTTAACGGAAAAACAAGTAATGGTTGTCAAGCTGAAAGCAGTGAAGGTAGTTTCCTTTATGGTTATGGTTGGAATCGCCATTGCTATCTATTATTTGCCTGATTTTAATTCCGGATGGCTTCTCGCTTCTAAGTCATATGGTGATTTAGGACTTCCAGAGTTTGGAGGGTTAGCAAGGTTATTAGTTTACTTATCTGCAGCATTGATGGTTTTAAGTGTACTTTCTTGGATACCAATCCAACATTTCAAATGGACAGTACTCGGCACTCGTACACTCTATGTATATTTGCTACATGGCTTTTTTATCCAATACTTCCGTCAAGCAGACCTGTTTAAAATAGATGGAATATTTGATTTCATGGGTCTTGCTGTCTTATCAATCCTTCTCGTTCTGCTTTTATCCAGTCGACCAGTACAAGGGATTTGGCAGCCATTTATTGAAGGGAAAGCATCGATTATGAAGAAATTGTATACAAAAACGGCACAACAATTAGAACAGAAATGATTCTAAAACAAACAGCCAAGCTATTTTTTAGCTTGGCTGTTTTTTAAAAGATGAGGTGAGCAATGAGTGCGATAATCGGTAAAGTAATCAGTGTGCGTAATAAAAAGATAATCACTAAATCTTTAAAGGAAACGGGTACTTTAGAACCAATTAATAATCCGCCCACTTCTGACATATAAATTAACTGGGTGACAGATAGTGCTGCAATGGTAAAACGGGTAATGTCTGCTTCAATGGTTGAAGCTAAAATCGACGGTAAAAACATATCTGCAAATCCGATCAACACTGTTTCTGACGCTTCTTTTGCATATGGTATCTGTAACAGCTCCAGCAAAGGGACAAAAGGCAAGCCGAGCCATTGAAAAACAGGAGTTGTTTCCGCAATGATTAGTGCAATCAATCCAAAGGCCATGACGACTGGGGCGACTCCCATCCACATATCCAAAATATTTTGTGCGCCTTCTTTGAAAAGCTTATACACACTTGTTTCTTGCTTGGCCCGGTCTAATGCTTTTTTGTAGCCGTATGACAGAATATGCTCACCAGCTGGTACCTGTTCGGAAATTCCTTCAGATTCCTCATTTATATACGTATCTGCTTTTTTAGAAAGTGGAGGAATCCGCGGCATGATTAAGGCAGCAACAAATCCAGCAGCCAAAACTGCACCATAAAATGGCAGGAACATATCTTTAAGACCAACTTCCGAAATGATAACTAAAGAGAAGGTGATCGAGACAACGGAGAATGTCGTCCCAATCACAGCAGCTTCCCGTTTCGTGTAATACCCATTTTCATATTGCTTACTTGTAATTAACACACCAATGGTGCCATCGCCTACCCAAGAAGCTAAGGAATCAATAGACGAACGTCCTGGAAGCCGGAATAAAGGCCGCATTACTTTCGTCATCAGCGTTCCAAATAATTCAAGCAGTCCAAAATTCATCAGTAACGGTAAAAATAGCCCTGCAAATAAGAAAACAGCAAATAAAACATGTAATAGATCTCCTAGTAGCATTTGACCAGTTTCGGCGCTATGGATAAATTCCGGTCCCAAGCGGAAAAATACCATAATGGCAAATATAGCGGCAATCACTCTCGTTATCGTCCAAAATAGATTGACATAAAAAAGCTGTTGAAAAAATGGGGTGCTGTTCAACTTTTCTTTACCAAGAAATCGAACAATGATAGTCATAAGTGCTGTAAATACGATAATCACCATCATAATTGCTGATAATTGATCTGCCAATAATGCTTCAACTTTACCAGCAAGGATAGCAATGGGAATAGTAAGTCCATCTTCTGTTTTAATTGGTGACATAAATAAAAAAACACCAATAAGAGATGGTATAATAAATTTAAAATGATCCAAAAAGGAATAGCTGTTATTTTTCATAAAATCCCCCAACGTTCTATGTTTCTTATTATTATAAGGGAAAATGAATGATTATCCAATGATTAATTATCAATGCGTTAAAACTTTGGAGAGCAAACCCGCAACAGATGTGCATGTGGTCTCTAATGAAGAAATCTTTTTCAAGTACAAAACAATGTAATCAGAAAAGATGATATAGTTTTAGTCTAGAATGGAAAAGGGTATACAATAATGAGGTGTTTAAATTGCATAAAAGGTTAAAATATAATTTAGGTTATCGTTGTATCGTAATGGTTTGGATGACGTTAAAGTTTATTGCGAAGATTTATAGCTTTCATTTTAAACACCGTATTTGGGATAATGAAACATTTGACAAGTGGAATCATTTAATCACAAAAATGGCACAAGAATACCGCGAAAAAGCGATTCTGCTTGGTGGTGTCTTAATCAAGGTCGGGCAGTTTCTTAGTACAAGAACAGACTTTATGCCGGATGCATTTATTAAAGAACTAAGTGGTCTCGTGGACCGGGTGCCTGCCATGCCTTATTCTTACGCTCGTAGTATTTTGGAAGAAGAATGGGGTACTTCAATTGATGCACATATTGAAGAAATTCAAACACCTTCCATTGCATCAGCCTCGATTGGCGAGGTGTACCGAGCTAAGTTAAAAGATAGCCAGATAGAGGTTGCTATTAAGGTGCAACGTTATCGAATCAAAGAGGTGTTTCATAAAGATTTTAAAACGTTGCGAATCGTATTTTGGTTAATATCTGCCCTCACTTCTTTTGGGAAGAAAACAGATTTACCTTCATTGTATCGCGAACTTGTGACAGTTATGAATCGGGAACTGCATTTTGATCATGAATTATCCAATGCCCTGTATTTTAAGGAACGATTTGAGGAAAACGCCTCTATTCATATTCCGTTTTACATAGAGGAATTATGTACAAAGCGCGTGCTTGTTATGGAATGGGTAGATGGTGCAAAAATCACGGACGTGGATTTTATGAACCGTCACCAAATTGATACAAAAGAAACAGCCAAAACTTTATTTGATTTTTATTTGGAACAATTTTTAACTACAGGAAAATTTCATGCTGATCCGCATGCCGGGAACATTTTAGTGCAACAAGATGGGACGATCGTTATTATTGATTTTGGTATGGTAGGGGAAGTACGTAAACAAGATAGCCATTATTTTAAACAGTTGATTCAAAGTATTGTGATGGATGATTACGACCAGGTTATTAAAACGCTGGATGAAATGAACTTTATTTTGCCGCATGCGGATCGTGAAAAATTAAAACGGGTTATTCACGAGACGATAAAAATGTATCAAAGTGGTACAATGAATATACAGGATGCACATGTTATGGATCAAATAAAAGAAGACATCCGGCTTGTAATTCATGAACAACCTATCCAGCTATCTGCGGAATATGCTTATTTGGGAAGGGCGGTTTCCATTGTTATCGGAATTTTAATAGCGATTTATCCGGAAATTGATTTTCAAAAATGGGCAGAGCCTGAGCTGAAAAAATGGTTTGGCGGCAAGAAAATTGCGGAAACATTTTATAAGCAATACGCAAAAGACACGGTTAAGCCATTTCTTTCTTACCCACAAGCTGTTTTGGACTGGCTGGAAAATGGAACCAGGGATAGACAGTGGGATCAACAAAAACAGAAGCAACGATTAAAACACCAGTATTTTGTCATATTGGAAGTATTAAGCATTATTTTTCTACTCATCAGCTTAGGCTGTGCAGCGGGAGCATATTATTTACAATGGCAACTGATTGTGGTGATTGCGCTATGTAGTGTAACTGTTTTTGTAATTATCCTACTGGTTATATTGAGGAAACATTATAAAATGATTCAATCTACAAATTAAAGGAGGCAGGTGGATCTTATGAATGACTTATTAAGAAGAGGGTTTTTACTTGGATTAGGTGCAGCAGTAACTAGTAAGGAGAAATTTGAAACTAAAATAAAACAATTAGTAGAGAAAAATGAACTTACACAAGAACAGGCGAAAACTTTATTGCAGCAGTTTGTCGATAAGGGAGAAGCAAAGAAAGAGGATTGGCAAACCCGACAACAGGAGCAAACGCAAAAACTTGCTAATGATATCGGATTAGCAACAAAAGAAGAAGTAGAAGAACTTCGTAATCGAATAACAGAGCTGGAAAATAAATTAGCAGAAAAATAATACTAAGTGAGAGCAAATCATATGTTGATTTGCTCTCTTTTTTGTTGTAAAGGAAACTATAAAATGTGGTGTTTGGGGATAACGAAATAACCGGCTAGCCACGTCCGGCGCATGAGCCCAGCAACGATGTGACTATAGAAATGCGCCCTACAAATAAGTCCTCATCGGTTCGTCGCAAAGAGGAAGGCCGACTAAAAACGGCTTGCCGCCCGACGTCGGCATACCCCTGTTTTTAGTGGCATGATTCCTTTATCTTTAGTTGATTCGTTCCATTCGCTACGTTGCTAAACGGGCGCCCTACGCCTTTGTTCTTCCATAGGGGTCTTAGTGAGAGTAGTCAATCTAGTAGAACCATTATACGTGCCGTAATTTAAAAATGAAGTACAGAATAATGTTTAATTTATGATCTACGTAGGGAAAACAATCAATGTTATGAAAATATTAATTGGTTGTTGTGAAAGTGACTTCATAGTTTAGCGTTTCAGGAGTGTATGGACAGATTAGCAAACACGTTACTCGGTTAGGGGGCTTAGAAGGTGATGCGGTAACGCTTACGGATGATGCAAACCACCTCCTGCTAAACAATTAGGAAAAGGTGAGAGCGATGAAAAAAATATTTTTGTTACCACTATTGCTGCTTTTGACAGGATGTAACATTACTGTGCTTGAACCAAAGAGTGAAACAGCAAGTGAACAGGCGTTTTTAATTACGTTTAGCTTCTGGATCATGATGATTGTTGTCGTTACAGTATTTATTTTATTTGCTCGTTTTGTATGGAAATATCGTTATACTGATAGCAGAAAACATGATTTGCCAAAAGATGTAAAAGGGAATATCAAATTGGAAATAACCTGGATAATCATCCCGGTTTTATTGTTAATTATTTTGGCTGTCCCTACACTAGCGATTACATATGACCAATCGCCAGAATGGACGAAAGAAAGTGATGATACAGGGGTTGCGATTGATGTAACGGGCAAACAGTTTAATTGGATGTTTCGTCATAAAAATGGAAAAGAAGAAATGGACAAGTTAGTTATTCCAGAAGGTGAGTCGATCATCTTGAATTTAAGATCCGAGGATGTTATCCATTCCTTTTGGGTGCCGGAATTAGGTGGAAAAGTGGATGTCATGCCTGGAAAAGAATTGACGTATGAAATCAAACATCCACAAAGAGGTACGTATCAAGGAAAATGTGCGGAATATTGCGGTCTAGGTCATGCAGATATGACGTTTAAGGTTGAAGTTGTATCTAAACAGGCATATGCGCAATATCTCCATCAATAATAGAAGAAATGAAAGGTGATGACATCATGAAGCTGTCCGTGTTTGGGTATAAACTGGTAATACCAACAGATATTATAGCTGCTTGGGTGTCCGTAATCCTCATCGGTATAGTGGCTGGCTATATCATTATTAAAAAGCGAAAGTTAGGGGTTGTTTGGGATTATATGAAAACAACCAATCATCGTAAAATAGGTATACTCTATTTGCTTTTTGGAATTATTTATTTCTTTCGCGCCGGTGTGGATGCTTTACTTATTCGTACACAGCTTGCAGTTCCCAACAATGATTTTTGGGTTTTTCAAGGGGAAAAATATAACGAATTGTTTACAACACACGGGACGTTGATGATATTCTTTGTAGCAATGCCATTGCTGCTTGGCTTAATGAATATTGCGGTACCATTACAAATTGGAGCTAGAGATTTAGCTTTTCCGTTCCTAAATGCATTAGGTTTTTGGTTGTTTTTCGCTGGTTCATTATTTTTTAATATCGCTTTCTTTATTAATCTGACGCCAGAAGTAGGATGGACAGGCTATGCTCCGTTATCAAGAGCCGAATTTACGCCAGGCGCCGGAACGGAATTTTACGTGTTTGGTTTACAAATATCTGGTTTAGGAACCATATTCACAGCGTTAAATCTAATTGTCACGATCATACGTCACCGTGCACCAGGTATGTCTTATACACGTATGCCGTTGTTCGCTTGGGCGTCGTTAATTACGTCTTTTCTCATCTTAATTGCATTTACGGTGCTGGCGATTGCTTTATACTTATTGATGTTTGACCGACTTTTTGGCACTGGGTTTTTCTCCGGGAATGAAGGAGACCCTGTTTTTTGGCAGCATCTATTTTGGATATTTGGTCACCCGGAAGTGTATATTTTAGCATTACCTGCGTTTGGTATTTTTTCAGATATCATTTCCACTTTCTCTAAAAAACGTATTTTTGGATATGGAACAATGGTCGCTTCCATTGGACTTATTGGTTTTTTAGGCTTTATGGTTTGGGTACATCATATGTTTACGGTCGGGCTTGGTCCAGTAGTGAACACCTTTTTTGCTATCACTACCATGGCAATTGCAATTCCTACCGGGATTAAAGTATTTAACTGGTTATTTACGATGCGTGGCGGCGTTATTCATTTCACAACACCAATGCTATTTGCGTTAGGGTTTATACCCTCTTTTGTTATTGGTGGTGTTACAGGGGTCATGTTATCTTTATCAGCAGCAGATTTTCAATTTCATGATACTCATTTTGTCGTTGCTCATTTTCATTATGTCATTATTGCCTCTACCATCCTTGGTGTATTTGCCGGATTATATTATTGGTATCCTAAAATAACTGGCTATATGCTGGATGAAAAATTAGGTAAATGGCATTTTTGGACATTTTTGATCGGATATCATATCACATTTTTCCCAATGCATATTACCGGGCTAGAAGGTATGCCGCGACGTGTATATACGTACAGTGAAGCAGACGGTATTTTCATATTAAATGCAATAAGTACAGTTGGAGCATTTCTAATGGGGATCAGCATGCTGTTTATGATTTGGAATGTATATAAAACCCATAAAAAGAAAGAGCAGGTTTCAAGTGATCCTTGGGATGGGAGAACGCTGGAGTGGACGGTCTCTTCACCAGCTCCAGAGTACACTTTTGAACCAATGCCAGTGATTCATAGTATGGATGCATATTGGTATGCAAAAGTAAAGAATAAATCACTTCCGACAACGACAAACGTACGAGTGAAGCCGTTAGAACGTGATTCCATCCAACCATTTTGTATAGCGATGAGCTTATTCATTGTTAGTACTGGGTTAACATTTCGTTGGTATTGGTTAGCCATCCTAGGAGGCGTCGTGCTGTTTGCATTGCTTGTTTTACGTTCAATGACAGATGAACGAGAAGATTTTTATGGAAAGAGTGATGGTCATGCGTAAACAGGAAACAGAATTATTTCAAGATAAAAAAGTAGGCTTCTTTATCTATTTAGGTGTGGAAGCAGTAATGTTTGCTGTTTTGTTTGCCACGTATATGATTTTTACTCCTGCAGGAAGTGGTCCATACCCTTCCGATGTATTTCAAGCGAAAATGGTATTGCTCTCTTCCTTATTCCTCCTATCCAGCAGTGTGACATTATATGTAGCCGAAAAAGGGATACAAGCAAGGAGGGGCAAGAAAACGTTATTAAGCCTTGGACTAACTTTAGGTCTCGCCATTGTTTTTCTAGGCTTAGAAAGCTATGAATTTTATACTTTTGTGCAAGAGGGCTATGGATTAAGTACGAGTGTTTTCTTATCTTCTTTTTATGTTCTTGTAGGGTTGCATGCAGTGCATGTTGCTTTTGGTATCGGTTGGATGATTGTTTTATTTATTCATTATGTTCGACCTAACGTGTCGTACTCCTTATATAAAGAAAAACAAACCATTTTTTCGTACTACTGGCATTTTGTGGACGGCATATGGGTGTTTATTATACTTATTGTCTATTTGCCGTATTTAGTATAAAAATAATGTCGGTTTAGCGAGAATCTAATATGTCAAATTAGGTAGTTATCTGTAAATTCTGCCTATTAACTAAAAAGTTATTGCGCTTCTACTAAAAGCACGTTACAATGGAAGGAAATATCAGCTCGATAGGGGGATTCTCGATCGTATGGTAACCTTTTTACAGTTATGTAAGAATACAGAAAGTAGGTTAGGTAGGCAACTGCTTGATAATGAAATATTGTTTTTGCAATGGGTGTATAATCGTTATTTGGAGGAAAAACCCAAGAAAATGCTAAATGCATAATAAAAAGATAAGCTATTAGTTCGAGTTGATAGGGTGAAAAATAGGAATGAAAAGAAACAAGTCCTGCCAAGTACCAGGACTTTTTATTTTCACTCTAATATAGGTGGGGGGATGGACTTTTCCTAACAAACAAAGAAGTGCATAACGCATGCGTCATGAAAATGGACTGTTGATGACCAATTTCTCTTTTGCTTATGTAGCTTCTATTCTATTTTTAATAAGTAAGAAATAGAAAATCGCCGAAGTTCACACCGAATTCGCTTGAGTTTACAGTAAAATCGCCGAAGTTCACCATTGTCAGCATCGTAAAAAACGTTCTGTTGCTTCGGAGCAAGTTGGTTTGTTTTTAATGTAAACTCCTTTTATAATAGAAATATATACTTCAAAGTTAGGAGCAAGTGTAGTGGCTGTAACAAATACGACCGTCATTAAAAAAATGCTAGAGGAATTGCATGCAGCAAAAAGCAATGCCGAAAACGAGGCGATCTTGCATCAGCATGTTCGTCATATACGTTTATTATGTGATTTGCTTCTTAATGAGCCATCAAAAGCAGTCGCGGAAATGCAAGATAAGAACCAAATATCTATGGCAGAAATGAAAATGATGCTTGGAGAAAAAGGTGCGGAAAAAATCAAGCAGCAGGAATCTAGACAGCAATCTAAAATAGATCATGAAGAAGCAAATGGTGATTCACTATTTGATTTTTAGGATAAATCACAGTAATAGGTCCGCTTATTTCTACAAAAGCACTTCATGAGAAAAGAGGGAGAGCATGAAATTATTTTTACTGTTAGGTGCTATTAACGGGTTTTTGGCAGTTGCTTTAGGGGCATTTGGTGCACACGGTTTAGAGGGGAAGATTTCGAAGAGTGCTATTGCTACCTGGGAAAAAGCAGTAAACTATCAGATGTTTCATACCATGGCATTATTTGTAACTGGTTTATTAATGATGAAGATACATAGTGTTGGTGTAATATGGGCAGGGTGGATGTTCTTTATTGGAATTTTATTGTTTTCTGGCAGCCTTTATATTTACTCTACAACAGCGGTTAAAACCTTTGCCATGATTACTCCTCTTGGAGGGGTGGCATTTTTAATAGGCTGGATACTTTTAGGATCATTTATTGTGAAGCATGTTTAAAATAGCTTTTCATAGATACGTTTTGGAAAATGACGTCTGATCTCGGACTCTGCCTAACTTCAGGGCTTAGATTCCTTTTGGAACACAAATTCATGTTTATAGATGGAACAGGAAAAAAATAGCGAATATAGCAAGCAGTAGTGCGCGCCCTGCCTGTTTTATTACATGTGAAGAAAGCGATTGGTACAGGTTCCATTGGATTAAGCTATCACAAATAAGACTGGTTGCAAGCAAAAATAGGCATATAATAACAACAATAGTGTAGCCTTTAATTAAAGCAAATATTGCAAAAGGAATTGCAGCACCCAATGATATTAGCTCAACTAGAATGAATTTTTCATAAGGGTGTTTCATTATATTCGCCTCTCTTTTTGCTTACTTTAATGCTATATCAGATGAAAAACAAGGGATGACACAAAGGAATTATGTGTCATCCCTTTATTTAGTTCTCGTTCCTAAAGTGAATCTTCAATCGATGGGGGTTTCTTTCGGTTCCTAATGATTCTAAATAAACAGAGCTGTTGACTTGCAGTTAGACTCTAGTACTTATCCTCCTACATTTACTTTGGTATAAGAGCAGATCTTATTGCCGGCTACATGTGGGATAAAATGATACCCATAGGTGTCTCTACGAAACGAGCATATGCGCTTTTCAGGTTATCATCACCATTATTTAATGCTGAAAATGAAAGGACTTATCGTGGTGAATAGGAAGTATTATCAAAAGGATAAGCATAATTTAGTTCCTCATCAAAGACAATATAATCAAGGTATACCATAAGTAATAAGTATCTCTTTCCTGTTTGAGGATCGCTAAGTACAATATGGTCCCGACCTGCTGCTTCAATAATTCCACGAAAAACTTTAGCATTCCACTGTTCATTATTTTCAAACGTCATATAGACAGTTGCTTCTTTGCCGCGGTTTAATCGTAATATGTTTTCAATGTAGGATTGTTGCTCAGGCAGCATGGGTTGGTTCTGAATTGTACTACCTGCTGCAGGTGGGTAAGGTTGTGTTTGTGATTGTTGATAAGGTTGATTGGTTGGCTGCTGCCGCATCGGGTACATGGGATAATAAGCAGATGAAGCTGCTGGATAATAATAGTAAGGATATGGCTGGTACGAGCTTATATGCTGACGACTATTTTGATTGTCACTCATAAAAAAAACCTCCTTTTTATTTGTTAATTTATTCATCGATAAACGTTAGGACACTCTGACGCTAATGGATTATAAAAGCAATGTGATTTATAGCGTCCTACATTCCACTGTCCATACCATTGAGCAGGGCAGCTTCCTTCAGGCTCAAAAAACCATAAGGAATTTGTGGCAGGGTGTTGTCGTTCACCTTGAATAACTCTACGCGCTAAGCGCTTCTCCTGTTCTCTTGCTCGCTGATAAAAATAACCTTTTTGGGTTGCTTCAAACCCCCCTGGGCTTTGAAATACCATATCGCTAATTGTTGTTATTCCAATAAAATCTAGACAATTAGCAATCACTCGGTTAATTCCGGTATTTCCAACCATTAACATCCCTAATTGACCATCACCTTCTGCTTCTGCTCGCATTAGTCTTGCTAATAACTCTATATCTTTCTCCGTATGTGCTACAAGCGCCATTTGCATTCCTCATTTCCGTCTAATCTGGTTGTATTAGTATATGTATGAAAAACTGGTTAGGAATATGTGTAATAAAAAATTTAGGCAGAAAAATTTTCCAAAAAACTTTTTGCCTAAATTAAAATTGGCTTCCGTTTTTAAACTAGTTTTAGTATCAGAATTAGGAGTGTACCGATTCTCCTGCATCAACATGTAAAACTTGGCCAGTAACAAATCGTGAATCATCAGATGCAAAGTAACATATGTTGGTGCAAGTTCGAATGGCTGTCCTATGCGTTGATATAAGCTGGATCCATGTAATGCATTTAAATCTGCAGAAAAACTTGCTGGAATTAATGGTGTCCAAATTTTCCTGGGAGCTACAGCTTTGACGCGAATTCCTCGTTCAATCAGGCTTTTTGTCAATAGTTTGGTTCATCCGACGATCGTTCCTTTGGTTGCTGAATAGTCGATTAATAATGATTCACCTGAATACGTAACGACTGATATATAGTACCAATAATAGAGCTGCCTGCTGTTAAGTACGGCAGGGCTGCTTTTGTTGTATAAAAATGCAAACAAATATTACTTTAAAGGTGTGGTCAAATTGTTCGACAGTAATACTGAGCAGTTCATTTTGCTGAAATTGTATCCCCACATTATTGCAAAGTATATCTATTTGACCGAACGTATTGGTCGTCTTCTCTACGATCGCTTGCATTGTTGTTTCTCACCTCTAGGAGTAGCTGGCAAGATTGACCATGTGCTTCTATTCGTCGGCTTGTTTGGGGTGGCATCGTTGTGCTCGTTCAAGTAAGCAATTGCAACATTTTCCCCTTCTTTGATAATTGGGGTGTTCTCAATAATAGTTTAGATACCATGAATTCTTCTTGACCAGGATGAATTAACTGACGTTGCTTCAGGGTTACTTGAAGGTATTTCTTCATAGCGTGGGGTTTTACCATCATTCGGATACATAGGATATGGATGTGTTTGTTTATTTTCTTCAAACCAATGTTGGAGTTGGAATTTCATATAAATGCTGTTCAGAAGAAAGCTGGTGATGGATCTGTCTTTTTTCATCATAATATAACCTCTTTTCTTTCTTTTCCTGCTTGCTTTACTAATGTATGCATAGAGGCCCTCTGCGGATGTGAAGATAGTAGAGCTAAGTATTCATGCTTCATTTTTAAAGATAAATAACGTACAATGAAAGTAATTGGAAGTTTTATCCCGTATATAAGGTGCTGTAATACTCCCACTTCAGGAATTGGGTATCTGTGCTGCAACAAGTCTAGGTGGTAGATAACAGCGCTTAAATGCTTTATTTCGTAAGCGTCCTGTAGGTCATACCCCTTGGGCTACTAACAATGAGTGGGGGATAAATGAAAACTTCAATGATTGAAGATTCACTTTATTTAACAGTGAAGTGGGTTGGTTATTAATTGGAGGAACAGAGAAGAAAGTACGAATGAAATATCTTAATGAAAGTTGGCTCATGCCTGTTATTAGAAGACGATCTCCGTTTCACACTACTCCGCGCTATGAAACCCTATTATTCTCATATTTGCTAAAGAGAAACGCTCTGTTATGTGATAAATCATCACATAACAGGGCGTTTCTTAGTTACCAATAGGTTATCATATCCAAATTAACTATATTTCAAAAAAAGGTACAATATCTTTGTTGGCAAGATGGTTACCGACAAAGAATTCTCCAAACTCTCCGTATTTAGAGCTAACCTCATCGAATCGCATTTCATATACAATTTTTTTGAATTGTAGAGGATCATGAGCGAATAATGTAACGCCCCATTCCCAATCATCGAGTCCAATGGAACCAGTAATGATTTGGGAAACCTTTCCTGCATATTTGCGGCCGGTCATACTATGTTCATACAACAATTTGCCGCGTACATCTTTTTCTAATGTATACCAGTTTTCTTCACCGTGACGGCGTCGATCCATAGGATAAAAACAGACATGCTCCCATTTAGGAAGAATCGGTTTGAGTCGTTCTGCAACTTCTGGAATTAATTCGGGGTGTTCTTCTTTATAAGGGCGATATTTTGATAATTCAACTACAGAAAAATAAGAATGAGCAGGAATTAAGAATTCACCCATTTTTGATTTATTCAGTTCATTTTCAATCGCTGCTAATTCGTTAGTAGTTGGACGCAGGAACATAAACATCAAATCAGCTTTTTGTCCAACAATATTATATAGTGCATGGCTGCCATTTTTAGCTAATTCCACTTCTTCCCATTGAGTAATCATTTGCTGTAAGCTAGCAATAGCTTCTTGTCGTTCTTCTTCACTGACCAATTTCCATGAGTTCCAATCTACTGTTCGGAAATCGTGCAGGCTATACCAGCCATCCATCGTTTCTACTGCTTCTACCATTATAATCTCCCCTTTATTTATGAAATCATTAAGAACTTACTCAAAAAGCAAACGAAGCAAGCTTATATCGTATATTTCTTCTTGAGCGGTAATACATAAAGAAAATCTTCCATCAGGGAGAGTTTTCTTTATCCCCACTGATGTTTACTACCTAAAGGCCTTCGCACCGTTTACTTGCAGTTGCTTCTCCGTTTATCTTCTTAAAATTCCCCTTGTAGAGGGAGGAAGAAAAGGGTTTCCTGCGAGCTACATGTATGGATAAACATGACAAATGATGCAATTCTGCCTTTACTATAGCATAAATAAGGCATATTAAGCATGATATAGACTCCTAACAAGCAGTTAGGTTGATAATTGTCATGAGAATGTCAAAAAATAAGCGATAGAAAAGAGAAATACTTTCATTTGCTTGTAAAATCATCTACTATTTAAGTATAACCATTTAGGAGGTTTGTCAACAGTGAGTGAATTATTTAAACAAATGCAAGAAAAAGTTTCGAGCCAATCTAAATCTATTGTCTTCCCAGAGGGGACAGATGAACGTATATTGACTGCTGCAAGTCAACTGGCTGCTTCTGAGGTGTTAGTGCCAATTCTTCTTGGTGATAAGGCCGAGATAAAGCAGAAAGCGCAAGAGGCAGGCGTAGATGTTTCACCATGTAAAATTATTGATCCGAAAGAGTTTGCCGAATTTGATTTAATGGTGGAAACATTTGTGGAACGTCGTAAAGGGAAAGCGACAAAAGAGGATGCGCAAAAAATACTTTTAGATGAAAACTACTTTGGCACGATGCTTGTTTATATGAATCAGGCGGACGGTCTTGTAAGTGGAGCTACCCATTCTACAGCAGACACAGTTAGACCTGCTTTACAAATCATTAAAACAAAAGAAGGAGTAAAAAAGACATCAGGTGTATTTATCATGGTTCGCGGCGATGAAAAATATGTGTTTGCAGATTGTGCAATTAATATCGCACCCGATAGTCAAGATCTAGCAGAAATTGCAGTCGAAAGTGCAAATACTGCGAAGCTATTTGATGTAGACCCACGTGTTGCTATGTTAAGCTTTTCTACAAAGGGATCAGCGAAATCAGAAGAAACAGAGCGTGTCGTAGAAGCACTGAATATTGCTAAAGAAAAGAATCCATCACTAGTTATTGATGGTGAATTCCAATTTGATGCTGCGTTTGTACCGAGTGTAGCTAAGAAAAAAGCTCCTGGCGCAGTATTGCAAGGAGATGCTAATGTATTTATTTTTCCAAGTCTGGAAGCAGGGAATATTGGCTATAAAATTGCTCAACGCTTAGGTGGGTTTGAAGCAGTTGGTCCGATTTTACAAGGCTTAAATAAGCCCGTAAATGATTTGTCGCGCGGATGTAACGCTGAAGATGTCTATAATTTAGCGTTAATTACAGCAGCACAAGCTTAATCGAAGCAAGGTTTATGCCCTTTATAGTGAACTCTTTCACGAGTTTGGCTATAAAGGGCGAATTTAATTTTAAAAGATAAGAAACCAGCATGGCTCGCCTAGAGCGCGAGCCACCATCTATCATGAAAAACTTTTGCTTTATAATGTTTAGATTCTTAAAATACTGTCTAAAATATATGAGTTAGAGAGTGCTAAATAGAGTTCTTTTTCATACAAAAGTATAAAATTAGGTGCTTGAGGATAACGAAAATAACCGACTAGCCACGTCCGGCGCATGAGCCCAGCAACTAGGTGACTTCACGAATCGCCCTACGATAAGTCATCATCGGTTCGTCGCTAAGGGGAAGGCCGACTAAAAACGGGCTTGCCGCTCAGGCGTCGGCATACCCCTGGTTTTAGTGGCATGATTCCTAAATCTTTAGTTGATTCGTTCCATTCGCTACGTTGCTAAACGGGCGCCCCGCGCCTTTGTTCGTTGGTTGCAAAGCTTTGGCCGAGAGCAGATAAGATGTAAAATGGGGTGGATCTGTCTATTGTTAAGACCTGATGGAAGAACAGATGCTTAGCTTAGTGAAAATACGGGTGCCTTGCTACCACTAGCCTGTAGCAGGAGAAGATGAACTCTTTTTAGGTTTTGTCATGCAGAAAGGATCTCTAACTATCTTCTATCCCTAAAATAATTGGTTCGTTACGCTTTTTCATCTGTGCTAACCGTTTTCGATAATGAGCATATTCCGTTTGCGTAAAATCTTTCTCGATAACATGTTCACAAACCTCTAATAATGCGTTCATCGCTCTTATCTTTATATCTTTTACCGTTAGGGGAGTTTGTAGCAACTCTGATAAAGAGCTCATCACGTTTGGATCCACCATTGGGTAACTAAACTTGGTTGGTTCACCTTTTTTGCTAGTCATATAAAAGTCTCTAATGACGCTTGCTCGTTTGTAACTATTTCCTTCCACATCTAGATAGATTTGAACCGCTGCTCCATCCTTTACACGACGCTGTGATATTCCAGCAAATTTTTTCCCGTTAATACTTAAATCATAATCCCCGGGACAATAAGAGTGAACAATTTCATAGGCTTTAATATCAGCTGTCAAATCTCTTAACATGTATTGGACAAAGCTGACCATCGCTTCATATCCTTCATGAATGGATAATTTTTTGACATCAGGGAAAATAAGGGAAATATTTAATACACCATTATCTAAAGCAACTGCAAGTCCGCCAGAGTTCCGAATAACAACGTGAAACCCAGCTTGCTGTAATTGCTGTACACCTTCGTTGATATAAGGCAGTTTTGCATCGGGAATTCCGAGTACAATTGTATTAGAGTGCACCCATAGCCTCATGGTTGGTGGAGATAATTGGTCACTAACTGATAATGCAAGGGCATCATCAATTGCAAATGAGTGAAGGGCTGTATAAGCTTCTTGATCAAATATCTTTGTGCTTGAATGATCTATATAACGAAAAGTTGTTTGGGCTATCAAGTTTTTCCAGTTTTCCATAAAGCACCTGACTTTCTTTATACGCTAGTAACGTATCATGTTTTATAGTGGAACACATCGCTTAAGACTGTCCCGATGCAATGTATCGTAAAGTTTCACATACTAAATGAATTTCACTTTATCTGAAGCATTTGACCCGAGGCTGTTTACTGCTTGTCAGTAGGAAATGTGATAGTTATGACCAAAGAAATGAAATAGTCGCCCACGTCATATGTTTACTTTTACCCTTTTTTCTTCAGCCTATCTATTATATAATAAAAAGAAATCGTCGAAAAGAAACGGATGAAAATACATGGAATATAAGCATGAGCAACTTCACGAAGAAAAGGTGTTCAAAGACCCGGTACATCGATACGTCCATGTGAGAGATCGCGTGATTTGGGACTTAATTGCAACCCCTGAATTTCAAAGACTACGAAGAATTAAGCAATTAGGTACTACTAATTTAACCTTTCACGGAGCCGAGCATAGTCGCTTTAATCACTCACTGGGCGTTTATGAAATTGTACGAAGAATACTGACAAACTTTGAAGGACGTCCACATTGGAATAAAGAGGAGCGCCTTCTTTGTTTATGTGCAGCTTTATTACATGATTTGGGTCATGGGCCGTTCTCCCATTCCTTTGAAAAGGTATTTAAGCTGGATCATGAACATTATACACAACAAATCATTTTAGGGCATACAGAAGTGAATGCCATTTTAGAACGAGTAGAGAAGGGCTTTGCGCAGAAGGTAGCCGATGTGATAGCTAAGACATACCAGGATCAATTAGTAGTAAGTTTAATTTCCAGCCAAATTGATGCAGATCGAATGGATTATTTACAACGAGATGCTTACTTTACAGGAGTTAGTTACGGCCATTTTGATATGGAAAGAATTCTTCGTGTCATGCGTCCAATGGAAGATCAAGTTGTGATTAAGGCGACAGGAATGCATGCCGTTGAGGATTATATTATGAGTCGATATCAAATGTATTGGCAAGTTTATTTCCATCCGGTTACACGAAGTGCAGAAGTGATTCTTTGTAAAATATTGCAACGAGCAAAAGTATTATATGAAGATCCTGCATATACGTTTAAATTACAGCCAACGCATTTTGAATCTTTCTTTATAGGGAAAGTGAAATTAGAGGATTATTTGAAATTGGATGAGGGAATTGTATCGTATTATTTCCAGCTTTGGCAGCAAGAAGAGGATAAGATTCTTCGTGATCTCTGTGAGCGATTTATGAATCGAAGACTATTTAAATATGTGGAGTTTAATCCAAATTCACAAATGAATGCATGGATGGAACTGCATAGGCTGTTTACGGAGGTACAGATAGATCCGGATTATTATTTAGTCGTCGATTCTTCTTCTGATTTGCCTTATGATTTTTACCGTCCTGGTGAAGAAGAAGAGCGGTTACCAATTCACTTATTAATGCCAAATGGAGAACTGCGTGAATTATCCCGGCAATCGGATATCGTTGAAGCTATTTCAGGTAAAAAACGAACCGATCACAAGCTATATTATCCACATGATTTATTAGAAAAGGTATCTGATAAAAGCAAGAAACAACGGATGAAAGAAATATTAATTGGTCAGGGAGAGGTAAAACATGTTAACTAATCATGCGAAACTAATGCAGTTTTTTGCAGTAGCGAATGAAGTAACAGGTAGGAAAAAGCTGCAAAAAATGATTTATATTTTGCAAAAGTGCCATATGCCCTTTGAGGAGAAGTATGCATTTCATTTTTATGGGCCATATTCAGAGGAGTTAACGCTACGGGTAGAAGAGCTTTGTAATTTAGGTTTTATTAAAGAAGAAAAAGAAGACAGAAGTAATTATCATCAGTATCGCTATTCAATTACAGAAGATGGACAAGCTTTTTTGGAGCAATTCAAAATGGATATGCCCGATTTTTCTTCTCAAGTATCAGCGATGCAGGAAAAAAGCTCACGATTTTTAGAATTAGTCGCAACGATGTTGTATTTTGACGATTTGTCACTAGAAGAATCCATAACTAAAGTTCATACAGTGAAGCCGAAACAAAAATATACGGAAGAGGAAATTCAAGAAGCGATTTCCTTTATTGACCAGATTCGCCAATAAGTACTTTTCCATCGTTTCACTTTACTGTAAAGAAGCAGAATCATGGGAAGCAGTTTTGGACTATGCTACAATCAAAACCATAATGAATGAGAAGGAGGGTCTCGGAATGAATTCCGATCAGTCTTCAAACAAAAATAAATTTACGATTATTAAAGACGATTCAACAGATGGTCATGGCGGTTATGGCTATGGCTCCATTAGCTTGGAGAATATGTCGTCTGTCATTGTAGATCCAAATGAAAATAAGGCTTATGTTGATATGGCAGCGATGCATGCTAGAAGTGATATTGAACGTCGGGTAAAGTATCTTTCAGATAAAAGCGAAGTTCCAAATGGAAAATTATACTGGATTGTTTGGGTTAATGTAGCGCGTAATGAAAACGGGGCTTATTTTGCTGGTGTGGCTGGTAGTGAACTGCGTGTGGATCGTTCAATAAAACGAGCCTATAAATCAATGCCTGAGCATGTAAAGCATATGGAGCAATCCTTAAAGGGAAAGATTGTTGTCGACCATATGGACGATCATTCCAAGAAGCTGCTGAAGGACTTTCTGGTAGACTTTGATCGAGATATGTGGGAAAACTCGACAGACGAATTGAAATCCGCATTGTCGGTATAAGTTGGTTAACTTTTCGTGAAAATATAAATTATGAACATTTTGTGACTTTGTTATGAACATTTCGATTTTTCCTTGTACTTTATGAAGGAAGTTTGTAAAATATAGTCTACATGGGCTATTCATGTATTACTAGGACAAAAAAGAGGCCGAATTCAGTTCAACTGGATTTGGCCTCTTTTTTTACACTATAGGAAAGTATAAGATTTTTTGGTTTATAGTATAAGAAAAACAAAGGCTTCCGCCATAAGACTTGGCGACAAGCCAAGTTTTTCTAAAAAGATAAGCAAGTATAAAATGAGGTGCTTGGGGATAACGAAATAACCGAATAGCCACGTTGGCGCATGAGCCCAGCAACGATACGACTTGGAAATGTGCCCTCCGATAAGGCCTCATCGGTTCGTCGCTAAGAGGAAGGCCGACTAAAAACGGGCTTGCCGCCCAGACGTCGGCATACCCCTGTTTTAGTGGCATGATTCCTTTATCCCGTAAAAAGGCGTTGTAGACTCCCAGTTCAAGAATGGAAGCGGTGAGCTAAACAAGTTGAAGTGGGAGGTAACAGCACCTAAATCCCCGATTCGTTCAAGGGCCTTTAGGTCATACCCTGGTGGTACTAACAATCAGCGGGGATGGAAGAACCCCCCGCTGATTGAAGGTTCACTTTATCTTTAGTTGATTCGTTCCATTCGCTACGTTGCTAAACGGGCGCTTGCACCTTTGTTCATGCTAATCAAATAGATCAAATAGCTTTTCAATCATCGTTTTCTTTGGTTTTTCTGTAGGGGTTTTATTCGGTTTATCTTCAGGTAAATGGACATTGCAATAGGATACTGGCTCGTTTCCTTTTTCAAAGAACATAACTCTGCTTGTGGGACAATAGGGTGTTGCTCGTTGGCCAGTAACAGGATCTACAGGAACACCAACCACTCCAGAAGGGATAGGGAAACTCTCGTTTGGTTGTTTCTGATGGACAGACGTCATAAAATTTGCCCATATATCCTTTGCGTAACTCATTTCTTTAACGACTTCTATCGTCCGATTGTCATCGTAGCCGACCCAAACACCTGCGACTAGGGAGGGGCTAAAGCCAATCATCCAACTATCGGAATCGGTAGATCCTGATTTGCCAGCGTATGTACGGTCAAGCTGGTCAACCATTGTAGACCCTGTTACTTGCATATAACCATTCAACTCCTCATCAAACATCCCTGTCATTAAATGCGAGAGAATAAACGCCTTTTTCGGATCAAGTATTTGTTCGCCTGGTTCTATGGATCGGTTATAGATTGTATCACCTTCTTGATCGACTATTTTAGTAACTGTATGCACGTCCAGTTGCTTTCCTCCGTTTGCCAACATGCTATACCCACGAACCATTTCTTTTATAGATACAACTTCTGAACCAAGTGCTAAGGACGGGACAGCTGCCAGATCACTTGTAAAACCAAAGTCTCTCGCTGTTTCTACTAGATTTTCAGGTCCAACAAACATGTTCGTTTTTACTGCATAGATATTATCTGAAAGCGCCAATGCTTGTGCTAACGAAATGGGTTTATTTGCATAATAGTCATTAAAATTACTCGGTTTATAGACATTTCCTTGATCTAATTTAAATGTAGTCGGTTGACTCATTAACATCGTAGTAGCATTATAACCACGTTCTAAGGCAGCGTAGTATAGAAAAGGTTTAAAGGTGGATCCTGGCATTCGTTTTGCTTGTGTGGCTCGGTTATAGGGGCTATCTGCATAACTGCGCCCACCTACCATAGCAATGATCCCACCTGTTTTCGGGTTTATTGCTAAACCGCTCGCTTGTATTTTACTTTGCTTAGAAATGGTGTTTGTAATCTGTTCCTCTAACTGTGTTTGCTCTTGCTTTTGCATGGTAGTGTAAATGTGGTATCCGCCGCCGCGCACTGCGTCAGCATCTAGTTCCAAAATGCTTGCTGCTTCTTTTATAGCTGTATCCTGAAAATAGCTACCTATTTGGATTTCTTTGTTATCGTCCGTCTTTCGGTAATGTAAAACCTCGTTTTTCGCTGTTTGGTACGCACTGCTCGTAATTAACGTTTGATTTTCCATGATTTTTAAGATTTGCTGTTGGCGTTGCTGCGCCTTCGCTTGGTTATTAAAAGGGGAGTAGTAGGTAGGACCTTTTGGGATACCTGCAAGCATGGCAGCTTCTGCTAGCGAGAGTTCACTAGCAGATTTGTTAAAGAAATATTTACTAGCAGCTTCAATGCCATAAGCTCCATGACCATAATAAATCGTATTTAAGTAGCCCCCCAAAATTTCCGATTTGGAGTAGAACATTTCCAGTCGCACTGTAAAAAAAGCCTCTTTTATTTTTCGCCACCATGTTTTTTCATGGGTTAAATATAAATTTCGCGCATATTGCTGTGTTAGCGTGCTCGCTCCTTCTTTAAGCGATAATGTTTTTATATTTTCGACCATCGCCCCGAAGATTCGTTTCACATCAAACCCACGATGATCGTAAAAATGACGATCTTCTACAGCAAGTGTAGCCTGGATGGCTTCATCAGCAACCTGATCAAGCTCGACCCATTTTTCAGTTTGTTTATTGCCAACTTCGCTAAAAGGTTCTCCCGAGCTTGTATATAGCGTTGTTTGTTGATTCATCGTTAATGGTGGAGGACCTAAAAGAAAGCTAACGACGTAAACACCGATTACGAAAGCGATGCATATTCCTGATAGTATTAGGATGAATTGAAAACTACGTCTGTTTCTCTGTTTGCTCATATATGCTTTCCCTCTTTAATTTGTTCAGTTATTATCATTATGGGAAAACAAGACGACAAATAAACGTAAGAATGTTTACAAACTAAATAGGTGGACGTGTTGATATGGAATTAGAATAAGGCTTTGGCTTGAATGTCTTTTAGAATGGCTACTGAGGCTGCAAATTTTTCTTGTTCAGCTTTGTCTAGAGAAAATTCGGCTACGCCCTTTACACCTGCACGATGAATAATGGATGGAACCCCAATATAAACATCATCATGCCCAAGCTCACCAGTTAATAATGTACCTACTGGCAGGATAATATGTTCGTTATTTAAAATGGCTTTCGTTATTCTTGCTAATCCCATACCAATAGCATAGTAAGTAGCCCCTTTAAGTGAAATGATCTCATATGCAGCGTTACGAACTTGGTTAGCAATCTGGGATTTTTCTTCATCCGATAGTTTCCCTGCAATTGGTGTTCCAGAAATATTTGCTCTACTCCATACAGGAAGCTGTGAATCACCATGCTCACCGATCACATATCCATGCACACTGGCTGGAGCTGTCGCGAATTTTTGACCTAATAGGAAACGGAACCTTGCTGAATCTAATACTGTACCAGAGCCAATGACTCTTTCTTTTGGAAGCTGGGAGAATTTCCATGTTGCATAGGACAAAATGTCAACGGGGTTCGTGGCTACAATAAAAATACCGTTAAATCCTGCATCCATAATCGACTCGACCATAGATTTAAAAATCTTAACGTTTTTATTGACGAGATCCAACCTTGTTTCACCTTCCTTTTGCGCCGCTCCTGCGCAAATAACTACGATAGCAGCGTCTTTACAATCGGCGTAGGTTCCTTGTGTAATATTCATCGCATTAGGAGCGTAGACGATTCCATGATTGAGATCCATCGTTTCTCCTTTTGCCTTGTCTTCATTTATATCCACTAAAACGAGTTCATTACTTAAACCTTGGTTCATTAAAGCGTAAGCATAGCTTGTTCCAACAGCGCCTGTGCCTACTAAAACAATTTTATTTCCTGGTGTGATATCCATAAATAGTTCCTCCTCTGAGTAGGTCATTTTGTATGATATGTGATGATTATATCCCTTTCGTATGAATACCTACAATAATATGTTGCCTCGTTGATTAAAAAAGAAACCACTATATTAAAAAATATTACTTATGTATTCGTTTTATTTTCACGATAGCGGTTACGGGGAAAATAAAGAACAGTACTAAGCTAAAGAGCGATATTATATTTCGACAACAGAAATTAGACAAAATAAGCTTGTCCGATTGTATATTAAAATCTTCCCTTTTTTCCCTTTCTTCCCTCCGCTTGATTAATATTCTTTGTTATAATAGAATACACAAGAATACACTATTCCAAACGATTTTAGGAAGTAGATCTCCATCTGTAACAGCTTTAAATGGAGGATTTAATATGCCGAATAAACAGAAAATATCTGTATTGATTGAACTTTATACGACCATTGATGACGATGGACAAAAGGAATCTTATAAAAGTAAACAAACTGGAGTTCTTTACAAGAAGGGCAATATAGACGTTCTTACTTTTGAGGAAGTAGCAGAAGATGCGTCTGTTGTGAAAAATCTGGTCACTATTCAACCAGATAAAGTGAGTTTGAAACGCTCTGGTAATCTTAGCATGAATCAGCAATTCCATGTTAATAAAGCGACAGAAAATGTACTGAAGCATCCTTATGGCAATTTACATATGGAAACTTTTACGACAGCCATTGTCTATGAGCCTTTAACCCCAGCAAGGAATGGCAGCCTGCAAATTGTTTATGATGTCAAGCTAAACGGACAGCAAGTAAGGCAGCAAAAGATCGACTTAATTATGAAAGAGGTGGACATGGCATGAGCCTATTAGCACAAACGGAAGAAACATTGAAACATCAAATTAAGGATTCCGTCCTGCAGGCAGGACTTGCAAATGAAGACGAAATGCCAGAAGTGGTGCTTGAGAAACCGAAAGATAAAAACCACGGGGACTTTGCAACGAATATTGCTATGCAGCTAGCGAGGGTGGCAAAAAAAGCCCCACGTCAAATAGCAGAGGAAATGGTAAATCATTTTAATCAGGCAGAGGCTTCTGTTGAAAAAGTGGAGATCGCCGGTCCAGGCTTTATTAATTTTTTTATGAAAGAGGATTTTCTTGGTTCCATTGTTCAAAACATCTTGAAAGATGGATCGGCTTATGGAAGGTCACAAGCAGGTAACAATGAACGTGTCCAAGTGGAGTTTGTATCTGTGAATCCGACTGGCGATTTGCATTTAGGCCATGCTCGAGGTGCTGCTTTTGGAGACGTGCTCTGTAATGTATTAGATGCTGCGGGCTACCAGGTTGAACGAGAGTATTATATTAATGATGCCGGCAATCAAATTGATAATTTAGCGCTCTCTGTAGAAGCTCGTTATTTGCAAGCGTTGGGGCAAGAAGCAACATTGCCTGAAGATGGTTATCATGGAGAAGATATTGCAGAAATTGGCAAACAGTTAAGTCAAGAATATGGAGATGAATGGGCGCAAAAAGATAGAGAAGAGCGCTTAGCTTTCTTTAAAGAGTATGGATTAAGCTATGAATTAGGTAAAATAAAGAAAGATTTACAAGCATTTGGCGTACATTTCGACTCTTGGTTTTCAGAGCGTTCCCTTTATAAGGAAAATAAAATTGTTGAAACTCTAGGAAAGATCGCTGCATACACATATGAGAAAGATGGGGCGACCTGGTTCCGATCTACGGAATTTGGTGATGACAAGGATCGTGTATTAATCAAACAAGATGGAAGCTACACGTATTTAACACCTGATATAGCGTATCATAAAAACAAGCTTGATCGCGGGTTTAACCAAATTATCAATGTTTGGGGGGCTGATCATCACGGATATATTCCTCGGATGCGCGCAGCTATCCAGGCACTAGGTTATCCGGTTGAAAAGTTTGCCGTAAAAATTATTCAAATGGTTAATTTATTTGAAAATGGTGAAAAGGTACGCATGAGTAAACGTACTGGAAAAGCCGTAGCACTTCGTGAGCTGATGGAAGAAGTTGGCGTAGATGCTGTTCGTTATTACTTTGTTATGCGTTCAAATGATTCGCAGCTTGATTTTGATATGGACCTTGCTCGCTCAGAATCAAATGATAATCCTGTTTTTTATGTGCAATATGCACATGCGCGTATTTGTACGATGCTGAAGCAAGCAGAGGCAAAAGGATTTTCCGTTGATAGTAAAGCAGATGTCTCTCTCTTAACCACAGAAAAAGAAAGCGATCTGCTCAAAAAGCTGGCTGCATTTCCTCAAGTTATCGCGGATGCTGCTATCAAACAAACACCGCATAAGGTAACACAGTACGTATTCGATCTAGCTTCGTTATTACACAGCTTCTATAATGCAGAAAAAGTATTGGATATGGACCACACAGAAAGAACAAAAGCACGTATTGCTTTGATGCAAGCTGTGAAGATTACATTGGCAAATGCATTACGAGTGATAGGGGTCTCAGCTCCAGAAAAAATGTAGTCTTGTTATAAATGGAATAGGGTTTTACGTTGACTAAGAAAACAGGCCATCACTTTAAGATATAAGTGTTGGCCCATTTTATTAACTTCTATCCATCTCTTATTAAGCCAAACGATAAAATTCCTGTAGCAGATTCAAGGTTTTAGCCATGTAAGAAAAATGACTTTGTCTTTTACATAAGGTGCTTTAAGACTCCCGGTCTGAGAGGAGTTGGATACTGTACTGCTGTACTGAAACAAGTCTAAGTAGGAGATAACAGCACCTAAATGCCCTATTTTGTAAGAGGCTTTTAGGTCATATCATTACAGTACTAATAATTAGTGGGATTGAAGATTCACTATATAAGTTAAAAAAACAAAAGACGACTAGACCATATGATGTTGGACTAGTCGTCTACTTATTGACCCCCCGAGTTAAACTTACGATTCAGTAGGAATAGATAGTATTTCTTTGGCACGTGCCACTTCTGCTTCTGTAGGTGGTTCAACACCGGTAAGTGGATATTCTAGGTTTAAATGTTCCCACTTATAAACTCCCATTGTATGGTATGGGAGGACTTCTACTTTTTGTACATTGCCTAGGTTCGAGATAAATTCATTTAGTGCCGCTAATTCTTCTGGATCGTTTGTTCTTCCAGGAATGAGTACGCGACGAATCCAAACGGGTGTATTTTTCTCTGCTAATAATTTAGCAAACTTTAGAATATGCGCATTTGGCATACCTGTAAGTTGTTTGTGTAAATCATTATCTAAATGTTTGATATCTAGGAGTACAAGGTCTGTAACGCTTAATAATTCATCCACTTTCCTTAAAAAAGTAGGGCTTTCTCGGAAACATCCAGCTGATGTATCAATTGCCGTGTGGACACCTAATTTCTTGCATTCTTTAAACAGCTCTAACAGAAAGTCGATTTGTAATAATGGTTCTCCGCCACTAACCGTAAGCCCTCCACTATTTTTAATGTATGGGAGGTAGTCTTGTAGATCTGCAATGATTTCGTCTACACTTTTTTCAACCCCGCCTTTTACGTCCCATGTGTCAGGGTTATGGCAAAATTGACATCGAAGCAGACAGCCTTGCAAAAAGATAACATAACGTAATCCTGGTCCGTCTACTGTACCGCACGTTTCTATCGAGTGAATTCTTCCGATCATTGGTAAAGCCCCCTTCTTTAAGAGCGGAAGGGCAGAGTAAGCGCCCTTCCTGACAAAATAAATTTACTAGTATCCTTACAGTCCTTTATGGAATGTACGGTTAATAACATCAAGCTGTTGCTCTTTCGTTAGTTTGATAAAGTTTACTGCGTATCCACTTACACGAATCGTTAATTGTGGATATAATTCCGGATGCTCCATAGCATCTTCCAGTGTTTCGCGATCAAATACGTTAATGTTTAGGTGATGTCCTTCTTTACTTGCATACCCATCAAGTATTGATACTAAGTTGCTAGTACGTTCATCCTCCGTTTTACCAAGTGCTTTTGGAACAAAGCTTGTCGTATTGGAAATACCGTCCATCGAATTTTCGTATGGAATTTTAGCTACACTGTTTAAAGATGCAAGTGCACCTGATTGGTCACGGCCATGAAGTGGGTTAGCACCTGGTGCAAATGGTTCGCCAGCCCGACGTCCGTCTGGTGTGTTACCAGTTTTCTTACCGTAAACAACGTTAGAAGTAATGGTTAAAATAGATAATGTTGGCACAGCATTTCGGTATGTTTCATGTTGACGGAACTTATTCATAAATCTATTGACAACATCAACAGCTAAAGAGTCAACTGCATCATCGTTGTTACCATATTTAGGGAAATCACCTTCAATACGGTAATCGACTGCTAAGCCGTCTTCATCACGAATAACATGAACTTTTGCATGCTTAATGGCACTTAAGCTATCGGCAACTACACTTAGTCCTGCAATGCCGCCTGCCATGGTACGAAGCACGTCTTTGTCATGTAATGCCATTTCAATGCGTTCGTACGCATATTTATCATGCATGTAATGAATGACGTTTAATGTGTTCATATAAAGCTTAGCTAACCAATCTAAAATTACGTCATATCTTTCCATCACTTCATCAAAATCTAATACATCAGATGTGATTGGACGAAGTGGTGGTGCTACTTGCATTTTTAATTTTTCATCTACGCCGCCGTTAATAGCATAAAGTAATGCTTTTGCTAAGTTAGCACGTGCGCCGAAGAATTGCATTTGTTTACCGATTTCCATTGCGCTTACACAACATGCAATACCGTAGTCATCGCCGTAATATTTACGCATTAAATCATCATTTTCATATTGGATAGAACTTGATTCAATAGACATTTTCGCACAATATTTTTTAAAGCCTTCTGGTAACTTTGTTGACCAAAGAATCGTTAAGTTTGGCTCTGGAGCAGGTCCTAGGTTGGTTAATGTGTGTAAGAAACGGAATGAGTTCTTCGTAACAAGTGGCTCTCCTTGTAAGCTTACACCACCAATGGATTCTGTTACCCAAGTAGGATCCCCGCTAAATAATTCATTATATTCTGGCGTACGGGCAAATTTCACTAAACGCAATTTCATAACAAAATGATCAATTAGTTCTTGTGCTTGTTCTTCTGTTAGAATACCTTCTTTTAGATCACGTTCCATATAGATATCTAGGAAAGTAGATACGCGTCCTAAACTCATTGCTGCGCCATTTTGTTCTTTAATTGCAGCTAAATAAGCAAAATATAACCATTGAACAGCTTCTTGTGCATTTGTAGCTGGTTTAGAAATGTCATAACCATAGCTTTCGGCCATTTGCTTTAATTCATGTAATGCCCTTATTTGTTCCATATGCTCTTCACGCTGTTTAATAATATCTTCTGACATAATTCCATCATTTTCTAATAGCGTAAGCTCTTCTTGTTTTTTCTCAATTAAGAAATCCACACCATATAGGGCAACACGGCGATAGTCACCAATAATACGCCCACGACCATAAGCATCAGGCAAGCCTGTAATAATACCAGCTTTACGTGCTTTTCGCATATCAGGGGTATAAGCATCGAATACTCCTTGGTTATGCGTTTTTCGATATTCTGTAAAGATATGCTCTGTTTCCTTATCTAGTTCATAGCCATATGCTTCACATGAGTTTTTTGCCATGCGAATACCACCAAATGGCATTAAACCGCGTTTGAATGGTTTATCTGTTTGAAATCCGACAATCGTTTCTTTATCTTTATCAAGATATCCAGGGCCATGTGAAGTGATGGTTGAAGGGATTTTTGTATCCATATCTAATACGCCGCCAGCTTCACGTTCTTTTGCAGTAAGTTCTGTCACTTGCTTCCAAAGATCCAATGTGTTTTGAGTAGGTTTAGCTAAAAATTGTTCATCACCTTCGTAGCAAGTGAAGTTACGTATAATAAAGTCTCTAACATCAACATTTTGTTTCCATTTCCCCGTGCGGAAAGTTCTCCAAGGGGTTAAAGTAGTAGTAGTCATAAAACTACCTCCTTCAGAAATATTAAAGCTTCTACTAATAGTATACCGAAAAAACCATAGTTGTGAAAGAATTCACATGTGATTATTTTATGACATTTTCCTTTATACATAAGGGGTCATAAAGAATGCGCTTACATAAACGTGGTTATTTCTCCCTTCATTTTCACAAACTATTTTGATTAGCAACAAAAATTTTAAAAAAATCAATGCTGGGTATGAAATTTAAGGAAGCGTTAAGACCAAAATATTATCAATAATTATCCGGCTGAAATTTCTGATAGTTTGTGTTATGAAGTTAAATTCATTAGATAAATAGTTGACTGAATGATCATTCATATTTATAGTAGTAGATATAAGATTTAAAAACAAACTATTTTTCTGAATAATGCAATCGCTGTCATGTGAAGGGAGTTGTACGCCTGTCTGAATTGGTTTACTGCACGATAAGGGGGAGTGAGTAAAGTGAATACATTTTTGCTTGTAAATGCAATTGCGTTTGCGATTATCACCATCTATGGGGTGTATTTATTTGCTAAAGTTGTAGCTACACGTGTAGCGTATATTCGTTTGGGGAGAAAGTCAGAATTTGATCGGGATTTTAAAGAACGATTCAGAAGAATAGGGAAGATTGTTTTTGGTCAGTCAAAGCTATTAAAGGATAAAAAGTCGGGTATCATTCATGTTATGATGTTTTACGGATTTATTCTCGTGCAATTTGGTGCGATTGACATGTTTATTAAGGGGTTATCCCCTGAAAGTCATTTGCCATTAGGGTCGATTTATCCGGGATTTGTATTCTTTCAGGAATTAGTAACATTAATGATTCTCGTCGCAGTTATATGGGCTTTTTATCGCCGTTATATTGAAAAGCTCGTCCGCCTCAAGCGGGGGTTTAAAGCTGGTTTAGTTTTATTGTTTATTGGCACATTAATGATCTCTGTGCTGTTTGGGAATGGAATGGCACAGTTATGGCATGGACATGATCCAACGTGGACAGAGCCGGTTGCCAGTGTTATTGCGATGGTTTTTTCCTGGTTACCTACTACGGGCGCTATGGTGTTGTTTTATGTCGCGTGGTGGATTCATACCATTACCATTCTTGTGTTCCTGGTTTACGTTCCACAATCCAAGCATGCGCATTTAATTGCTGCACCTATTAACGTGTTTTTAAGTAAACGCGTTCCAGGAAAATTGAAGAAAATCGATTTTGAAATGGATGAAGATCAAGATGAAGAAGAAATATCGTTTGGGGTAGGAAAAGTTGAAGATTTTGAGCAGCATCAAATGATTGATTTTTACGCGTGTGTAGAATGTGGCAGATGTACAGATGTTTGCCCAGCATCAGGAACAGGCAAAATGCTCTCGCCAATGGATATTATGATTAAGGTGCGCGATCATTTAACCGAAAAGGGAGCGGCAATTACTGGGAAGTCACCATGGGTTCCAGCATATGCATTTGCTAATGCAGCGGGAAATCAGGCATCTGCAAAACAAGAGGCAGCAGCGACGGTGCAAAGTGCTAGTTTAATCGGAGATGTCATTACAGAAGAAGAACTAGCTGGCTGTACGACATGCCGAAACTGTGAAGATGCATGTCCTGTTAACAATGAACATGTGGGAACGATTATTGATATGCGCAGATATTTGGTGATGACAGAAGGTAAAATGGATCAGGATGTTCAACGAGCGGTTATGAATATTGAACGTCAAGGTAATCCATGGGGGTTATCGAAAAAAGATCGCATTAAGTGGCGTGAGCAGGATGAATCGGTTCATATACCAACGATTAAAGAACTGAGTAAAGAAGGTAAGGATTTTGAATACCTGTTCTGGGTTAGTTCGATGGGGGCTTATGATAATCGAAGTCAAAAAATCGCTCTGGCTTTTGCGAAGTTGTTAAATCAGGCTGGTGTGAGTTTTGCAATATTAGGAAATAAGGAAGCGAATTCTGGAGATACGGCACGTCGGATAGGAAATGAGTTTTTATTTCAGGAAATAGCCGAGAAAAATATTAAAGAATTCACCAAAAACGATGTGAAAAAAATTGTTACCATTGATCCACACGCATACAATATTTTTAAAAATGAATACCCAGATTTTGGATTTGAAGCCGAAGTTTATCACCATACACAGTTATTATATGATTTAGTCATGGATGGTAAGCTAAAACCACAAAAAGCGATTAACCAAAGATTAACTTACCATGATTCTTGTTACTTAGGCAGATATAACGGTGTTTATGATCCACCTCGAGAAATTCTTCAGGCCATTCCAGGTTTAGAGTTAGTAGAAATGGAACGTAGTAAAGAAAATGGCATGTGTTGTGGCGCAGGCGGCGGATTAATGTGGTCAGAAGAAACGACAGGAAATCGAATTAATGTAGCACGTACAGAGCAAGCGCTAGCTGTAGAACCAAACATGATCTCTAGTGCATGTCCATATTGTTTAACGATGATTAGTGATGGAACAAAAGCGAAAGAAGTAGAAGAAGATATTAGCACTATGGACGTTGCAGAGATTTTAGCGATTTCTGTATTTCATGAAGAGGAAATAAAAACAGCTGAAATAAAGGACATAGAATAGAAGAGTAGCTTGATAGATAAGGGTGAACTAAAATTTTCCAAAGGGAGAATGATTGTAGAAATAATGTGGAACAATCCAAATGCATTCGATTGTCTATATTTGGAACATGGTTAGATATAAAAAATACTTCGATTATTTCACAATACCTGTTATTCTATTACTCTATAGAATATGTTCAAAAAGCTAGGTTGCCTTGCTTTTTGAACATATTATGAAAGGAATAATGAGCGAGCGTTCAATCAAATGAAGGAGTGGAGGATAAATGATGAGAGAAGCAGTTATTGTATCAGGGGCTAGGACCCCGTTTGGGAAATTTGGTGGTGCATTACAATCCTTTACCGCTTCGCAGCTTGGAGGTAAGGCTATTGAAGAAGCGTTAAAGCGAGCGGAAATTGCTGGAAATGATGTCGATGAAGTGATAATAGGGAATGTCTTACAAGGTGGTCAAGGTCAAATTCCTTCAAGGCAAGCAGCTATAAAAGCAGGGATTCCGTGGGAAGTAAAAACAGAAACGATTAATAAGGTTTGTGCTTCAGGGCTGCGCAGTGTTACGTTAGCAAATCAACTCATTCGGCTGGGAGATGAGGAGATCATTGTTGCTGGTGGTATGGAGAGCATGAGTAATGCGCCATATTTATTGCCAGATGCGCGTTGGGGGAACCGGATGGGAGACAAAAAAGTTGTCGATATGATGGTACATGATGGGTTAACCTGTTCTTTTCAAGGCGTACATATGGGGACATATGGAAATGCAACAGCAAAGGAATATGGACTTACGCGAGAAGAACAGGACAAATGGGCTTATCGTAGTCACCAACGCGCTATTCAAGCGATGGAGGCTGGAAAGTTTGCTGCCGAGATTGTAGCTATGGAAGTGCCGCAGCGCAAGGGGGACCCCATCATCGTCGATCAAGATGAAGCGCCAAGAAAGGACACAACTGTCGAAAAGCTAGCAACACTGCGTCCTGCATTTGATCGAGACGGAACCATTACTGCCGGAAATGCACCTGGTATTAATGACGGTGCATGCGCATTTGTTGTGATGTCTGCTAATAAAGCATCCGAGCTTGGCAAGGAACCATTAGCGATTATAAAAGGTCATACGGAGGTCGCCGTTCCTGCAGAAGATTTCCCGAAAACACCAGGTTTAGTAATTAATCAATTGTTGGAAAAGACGGGGTATTCCAAAGGTGAAATCGACTTGTTTGAAATTAATGAGGCATTTGCTGCAGTAGCGCTAGCGAGCGGGAAAATTGCGGGGATTGACCCTGAGAAAGTGAACGTAAATGGGGGAGCAGTTGCTTTAGGGCATCCAATTGGTGCAAGTGGAGCGCGGATTATTTTAACCTTAATTTATGAATTAAAACGCCGTGGTGGCGGACTTGGTATTGCAGCTATTTGCAGTGGGGGGGGCCAAGGCGATGCCATTCTGATCGAAGTTCCGAAAAGATAACACAAACAAAGGGGAAGAGGAGATATGAATATAAACCAAGTTATGGTCATAGGCGCTGGGCAAATGGGGGCAGGAATTGCCCAGGTCTGTGCTCAATCCGGGTTTCATGTATTGTTGTACGATAAACAAACAGAAGCATTAAATCATGGGGTAAAAAGGATTCACAAGTTCGTGCATCGGGCTTGTGAAAAACAAAAGATAACGGAAGAACAGCGAGACGATACATTACTAAGAATAGAAAGAGCAGCTACCATTCAAGATGCAGCAAAGGCAGATTTAGTCATTGAAGCCGTCGTAGAAAATATGGATGTAAAAACAGCTATTTTCCATGAACTCGATCAAATAGCACCAGCACATACCATTTTAGCCTCAAATACTTCGTCCTTATCCATTACGGAAATTGCTGCAGCTACGAATCGCCCAGATCAAGTTATCGGGATGCATTTTATGAATCCGGTTCCAATAATGCAATTGGTAGAAATCATTCGGGCGGTGCAGACGAGTGATGGAACCTATTCTATCATTGAACAAATGGCTAAAAAATTAAATAAAGTGCCGGTTACCGTTCAGGATTTCCCCGGGTTTGTCTCCAATCGCATTTTAATGCCGATGATTAATGAAGCGATTTATACATTGTATGAAGGAATTGCAACGGTAGAAGATATTGATACATCGATGAAATTAGGGATGAACCATCCGATGGGTCCATTAACACTTGCTGATTTTATTGGGCTAGATACGTGCTTGTATATTATGGAGGTATTACATGAGGGATTTTCGGATAGCAAATATCGACCGTGCCCTTTGCTCAAACAATATGTGCAAGCAGGCTGGTTAGGTAAGAAAACGGGTCGAGGTTTTTATGTGTATACATAAAGACTTTTTTGCACTATAGAAAAGTATAAAGTTTTAAGGGTTTATAGTATAAGAAAAACTACGGCTTTCTCCATAAGACTTGGCGACAAGCCAAGTCTTTCTAAAGAGATAAGAAAGTATAAATTTAGGCGCTTGGAGATAACGAAATAACTGAATAGCCACGTCCGGCGCATGAGCCCAGCAACTATGCGACTTTAGAAATGCGCCCTACGATAAGGCCTCATCGGTTCGTCGCTAAGAGGAAGGCCGACTAAAAACGGGCTTGCCGCTCAGGCGTCGGCATACCCCTGGTTGCAGGGGCATGATTCCTAAATCTTTAGTTGATTTGTTCCATTCGCTACGTTGCTAAACGGGCGCTTGCGCCTTTGTTCAGAACAAGGGGGAAATTGCATGCTACGTTGGACCGAAGAACAAGTAATGTTAAATAAAATGGTCAAAGATTTTGCACAAACTGAAATCACAAAGGCGATACCTCGTATGGAAAAGGAGGATCGCTTCCCAAAAGAAATTATAAAGCAGATGGGAGAACTTGGTTTAATGGGAATACCCATCCCAGAAGCATATGGTGGGGCAGGCATGGATTATACTGCTTATATTCAAACGATTCATGAAATATCAAAGGTAAGTGCAACAGTTGGTGTTATTTTATCTGTGCACACATCTGTTGGAACAAACCCAATTCTTTATTTTGGAACGGAGCAACAAAAAAATAAGTATCTCCCTAAACTGGCCAGCGGCGATTATTTAGGGGCTTTTGCCTTAACAGAACCGAATGCAGGATCCGATGCGGCAAGTCTCAAAACAAAAGCTGTGAAAATAGGAGAGGAATATCTATTAAACGGATCAAAAGTGTTTATTACAAACGGTGGGGAAGCCGATACATATATCACTTTTGCACGTACGGGAGAAGACAAAAGGGAAATAAGTGCTTTTATTATTGAAAGGGATACACCGGGACTCATCATCGGTAAACCAGAAAGAAAGATGGGATTGCACGGATCAAATACAGTGTCGCTTACGTTTGAAAACTGCCGTATATGCAAGGAACAGCTTCTGGGGGCAGAAGGAAATGGGTTTAAAATTGCGATGCATAATTTAAATGTTGGCAGAATTGGGATAGCAGCACAGGCTATCGGAATAAGTGAAGCAGCTTTAGAGCATGGAACAGACTATGCAAAGGAGCGTAAGCAATTCGGAAAGCCGATTGCAGCGCATCAAGGAATTTCCTTTAAATTGGCTGATATGGCAACTCGTACCGAGGCTGCAAAACTATTAGTCTATCGGGCAGCTCATTTGATAGAACAAGGAAAAGCTTCTGGAAAGGAAGTCTCGATCGCAAAACTCTATGCTTCCAAAGCGGCCGTAGAAAATGCGATTGAAGCTGTCCAAATATTTGGGGGCTATGGCTATACAGAGGATTACCCGGTTGAACGTCTGTTTCGTGATGCTAAAATCACAGAGATTTATGAAGGGTCCAGTGAAATTCAACGAATTGTGATAGCTAAACATTTATTGAGACATTAAGACCTGTGTTGGTATGTTAAGAGAAAAGTAAACAAATATGGAGTTATCAAGATGCAATTTTTCAAAAAAAGACAACATGAATCTTAACTAGCAAGTAAATGTTAAAACTAGTCGATTTGGAGGTTGTAGAAGCTGTATAAGCTTCATTTATCAACACTCCTTTAGGCGTGTAAATTTTGTTTCTGCATAGTAGCGCATTCATTAATAGGCCTTAATTTAGGAACATCACGGAACGTCCAAGTGAGTGACATATGATGGAGATGTTTAACTCATACATGAAAAGTAGTACAAACGAAGTTACCTGGAACGAAAGCCGGCGACTCCTGTGGGAATAGCATGCGCCTTGAGTACCAAGTTTGGATACTTCTAAAATGAATCAGAATAAATAAGCAGAAAATCACTGCCTAAATATACTATACGAGGAGGGGTCATCTATGAATTTTGAGCTTACGGATGAGCAAGAGATGTTGCGTAAGATGGTAAGGGAGTTTGCTGAAAATGAAGTAGCTCCTTCAGCCGCAGAGCGAGATGAGAATGAGCGATTTGACCGAGGAATCTTTGATCAGATGGCAGAACTTGGATTAACAGGGATTCCGTGGCCAGAAGAATATGGTGGGATTGGTTCGAATTACATGAGTTATGTTATTGCAGTTGAAGAATTGTCTCGAGTCTGTGCTTCAACAGGGGTCACTTTATCTGCCCATGTTTCTTTAGCGAGCTGGCCAATCTATCAATACGGTACAGAAGAACAAAAACACACCTTTTTAAAGCGTCTAGCTACGGGGGAATCGTTAGGCGCGTATGCCTTATCAGAGCCTAGTGCTGGGAGTGACGTTGTTTCTATGTTAACGACAGCAAAGGATGACGGTGACAGCTACGTGTTGAATGGTAATAAAGTGTGGATTACCAATGGCGGCGTAGCGGATATTTATATTGTTTTCGCTAAAACAGATGCCGATCAACGACATAAAGGCATCACGGCATTTATTGTTGAAAAAGGAACGGAAGGATTTTCGTTCGGCAAGAAAGAAAAAAAGCTTGGTATTCGCTCTTCTCCAACAACAGAATTGATTTTTGAAAATTGTCGCATACCAAAAGAAAATCGACTCGGACAAGAAGGAGAAGGCTTTAAAATAGCTATGACTACATTAGACGGAGGTCGAAATGGTATTGCAGCACAGGCGTTAGGGATTGCTCAAGGCGCATTAGATGCTGCAACAGCTTATGCGAAGGAAAGGGTTCAATTTGGTAAACCAATTGCTGAAAATCAAGGAATTTCTTTTAAATTGGCAGATATGGCTACTGAGGTAGAGGCGGCTCGTCTACTAACGTATCAAGCCGCTTGGTTAGAGTCTGAAGGATTACCCTATGGAAAAGCTTCCGCTATGTCCAAGTTATTTGCTGGCGATGCTGCGATGCGAATTACCGTGGAGGCGGTGCAAGTTTTTGGTGGCTACGGATATACGAAAGATTACCCAGTAGAACGATATATGCGGGACGCAAAAATTACCCAAATATACGAGGGAACAAACGAAATCCAACGACTTGTAATTGGTAGAATGTTAACAAAGTAAATGAAATGAGAACTATCTTATTCGAGAGTACAACTACAGGGGGGCGTGAAGGAAATGAATTCCATCCTTTCTTCCATCAAAGATCCATCATTAATCGCAAAACGGCGCAATCAAATCATCATAGCAGCCATTACTTTATTTAAAGAAAAAGGTTTTCATCGAACAACGACAAGAGAAATTGCGAAAGAAGCTGGATTTAGCATAGGAACTTTATATGAATACATTCGTACAAAGGAGGATATTTTATTTCTTGTTTGCGACTCCATTTATTTACAGGTACGTGAACGATTAGAAGCACAAATTGATCCGAATAATTCTTCTTTGGCACATTTTACAAATGTGATTCGTTCCTATTTTTACTTAATGGATGACATGCAGGAAGAAGTTGTCATTATGTATCAAGAAGTCAAGTCGTTAAAAAGAGAAAGCAAAGATTATGTACTCCAAAAAGAAAGGGATATGGTGGCTATGTTAGAGCGGGTTATAGCCACATGCTTTCCTGATTCTGTATCTTCTACAGACCGTGAATTGCTTGCTAATAATATTTTTATTCAAGGGCAAATGTGGGGCTTTAGAAGATGGATGTTACAGAAGCAATTTACATTAGAAACATATGTGGACAGGCAAATTCATTTTTTAATGCAATCCATTCAGGTTGAAGCCTCAAACGGATAATGCGAAACGGTAAAAATGGGAGACGATACAATATACTTCGGGAAAGGAATGCTTTGTGTGAGTATGTTCTTCTCGCGAAGCTTTTCTTTTTTATTTATCCCGCATATAAGGTGCTGTAAGACTCCCACTTCAAGAATTGGAGAATCCATACCACAACAAGTCTAAGTGAGAGATAACAGCACCTAAATGTCCTGTTTCGTAAGAGGCCTTTAGGTCATACCATTTCGGTACTAACAAGCCGTGGGAGATGAATGAAATCCCAGGCTGATTGAAGATTCACTTTATAAGATCAGTTCATATGAAAGTGCAGAGAACCAGCGCTGACTTGTTTTCATAGATTATTTGGTAACGAAAACAATAATGGTACGTAAGATAAAAAGGTTGTTAAAAATTTTTCTGCTTTATCTCTAGCATAAACCAGATAGATTTGTTTATAATGAATGATATGGTTAGCGTGCAAGAATATCTTATAGTCCGTGTTTAAGAAAGAGGATAAAAAGGTCGAGTAGCCGAGATTGCAATGTCATTGCATGTTGCTATTATTGTTTTCTCTGTCCTTTATAACCATGATGTATTGTCTGGTGGTACTTTCTTTATCCTTTTGCAACGTTCTATGGTTCTGTTTACGCAGTTTGGGAAGTGGTGGATTTAGTAATAAGGCAGATAAGGGAGATGGGCCATTTTCTTTGAACTTTTTATGAACCTCTTATCAACATATAGGTGTAAAAGCCATCAATATAAAATTAAAGGGAGTGCATGACCGTGAGCTTCAACCAATATAGCCACGAAGAAATTCAACAAATGCCAATGATTGAATTGGCCAGTTTACTGCTTGTAGAAGAAAAAAAAGCTTTTCACTTCAAAGACATATTTAATCGGTTAGCAGACTTGAAAGGTTATACAAAAAAGCAGAAACAAGATGCTATTTCACAATTTTATACCGACTTAAATGTGGACGGCAGATTTCTGACCGTTGGAGAAAATAAGTGGGGATTAAAGCGTTGGTATCCTGTAGAGAAAATGGATGAAGAAGTAAATGTTGCTCCAAAGAGAAAGAAAAAAGCGAAAAGCAAGTTGGATCAAGAAGAAAACTTAGATATTGCTGATGATGATGTTGCAATTTTGGACGAAGATCTGAATATTGATTTAGAATTGGAAGATGATTTTGAAGAGGAATTCGACGATGAAGAATATGACGAAGACTTCGAGGAGACTTATGATGAAGAAGATGATGAAGCCGAAGAAAAAAAATAAACTGGTATTGCCAAACTAATGATTACTTCAAAGAGTTGCACTTCTCAGGAATTATTAAACATCTTTTTAGAGTCTTGACTTTTTTTCAAGAGGTCAGTACAATTTATCTTGGGCTCTTTTATTTTAATTACCAAAGCGTTTCCCCGATCGACTGGGGAGGCGCTTTTATTGTTTTTTCTTGGTTTCCTAACGAGAATATAGGAACAGATAATGGTTTATGCCTTCCTAATAATATCTTACATGATTTTGTTTGTATCCCGCATGTAAGGTGTTGTACGACTCTTACTTAAGAGTTGGGGGATAATACAAGTCAAAGAGTGAGCTAACAGCACCAAAATGCCCGATTCGTTCAACTAACATGCAGTCAGGTTGGTAGCGAAACTCCGCCTGAATGAAGTTTCACTTTATTGCATAACACAATAGAAAGAGGGAAAAAAGATGACCAAGTATATTTTTGTAACTGGAGGAGTTGTCTCGTCTTTAGGAAAAGGGATCACAGCTGCTTCATTGGGAAGATTATTAAAAAACCGTGGTTTACAAGTAACCATTCAAAAATTTGACCCATATATTAATGTTGATCCCGGAACAATGAGTCCGTATCAGCATGGTGAAGTTTATGTAACAGAAGATGGCGCAGAAACAGATTTGGATTTAGGTCACTATGAACGATTTATTGATATTAATTTAAATAAATACAGCAATATTACAACTGGTAAGGTGTACTCCAGTGTCATCCGTAAAGAACGTCGTGGTGACTATTTAGGTGGGACCGTTCAAGTAATTCCTCATATTACCAATGAGATTAAAGAACAGGTTTTCCGTGCAGGTGAAGCTACAGGCGCAGATATTGTTATTACGGAAATTGGCGGCACAGTCGGTGATATTGAATCGTTGCCATTCTTGGAAGCTATCCGCCAAATAAAAAAAGATGTGGGTAGAGATAGTGTCATGTACTTACATTGTACACTTGTTCCTTACATTCAGGCTGCTGGGGAAATGAAAACTAAGCCAACGCAACATAGTGTTAAGGAATTGCGTTCATTGGGAATTCAACCAGATGTCATCGTATTACGAACAGAACAAGCGATCAGTAAAGAGATGAAAGAAAAAATCGCTTTGTTTTGCGATATTAATGAAAAAGCCGTCATTGAAATGCTAGATGCCGATACATTATATCAAGTGCCGATCTCTTTACAGGAGCAGCAATTAGATGAGCTTACATGCAAGCATTTTGGACTGGACTGTAAACAAGCGGATATGAAAGAATGGATGGAACTTCTAAACAAAGTGCGACATCTTTCTAAAACAGTAGATATTGCTTTAGTTGGTAAGTATGTAGAGCTTCCTGATGCGTATTTATCTGTAGTAGAAGCATTGAAGCATGCTGGATTCGCATACGATGCTGATATTCGTGTGCATTGGGTAAATTCTGAGCTGCTGGATGAGCAAACCATTCATAAAGAATTACAAAATGTAGACGGAATTCTAGTGCCTGGTGGATTCGGTGATCGAGGTATCGAAGGAAAAATAGTGGCTATTCAATATGCACGTGAGAATAAAATTCCGTTTCTGGGAATCTGCCTTGGCATGCAATTAGCAACAGTGGAATTTGCCCGTAATGTTCTGGAGCTTTCTGGGGCACATTCTGCAGAGATTGATCCAGATACCGCACACCCAATCATTGATTTACTTCCAGAGCAAAAAGATATATCTGATCTTGGTGGTACATTAAGACTTGGCATTTACCCATGCAAGCTACAAGATGGCACAAAAGTAAAAGTCGCTTATGAAGGCGCTGATTTTATCGAGGAACGTCATCGTCATCGTTATGAATTTAATAACGTATACCGTGAGCAAATGAAGGAACATGGTTTTGTGTTTTCTGGTACAAGTCCAGATGGTCGTTTGGTAGAAACGATCGAAATCGCTGATCACCCATGGTTTGTAGCGAGTCAATTTCATCCGGAATTTACATCTAGACCAACTAGACCACATGCATTGTTTAAAGGCTTCATTGGGGCTGCCGTTAATTATCAACGGTCATAAGCAACATATCGTATATAGAGATGGGGAGTTGTATGTTTGTTGATACTGCTCCCTTTTCTATTTTAGATAAAAACCAAGGGACTATAGCAGGATATCTGATGCATTATAGAGAATAGTATTGTTGGGGGCAAATGATTTGGAAAGGGGAAGTTTGATAGATGGAAAAAACAATCCTCGTTGTTGATGATCAACCAGGTATCTGTATGTTATTAACAGATATACTAACGGAGGAAGGTTATCGTGTCGAAACTGCCAATACAGGAAAAGAGGGACTAGAGAAAATCAATTCCTCTTCTTTTCATTTATTAATGATTGATTATCATTTACCAGTATTAAATGCATTTGAAGTGCTTCGCCAATTGGAAAAAACAAACAATCATATCCCTTCAATTGTTATGACTGGCATGACAGAAACTGTTATTCGAGAAAAAGAAGATTGTAATAATATTGTAACCATTCTTAGCAAACCATTTAATATTAAGGAAGTTTGTCAATTGGTTCATTCCATTTTGAATTAATTTCACGAGCGTATTGTTGCGACTTTGTGCGGTTGTTGGTATTCTATTAGTGTAATTTATTTTGACATAGGTGTAATGTTCATCTAGAGGAGGATATACATGCCATTAGTATCAATGAAAGAAATGTTAGAAAAAGGGAAAGAAAATGGTTATGCAGTTGGTCAATTTAACTTAAATAACCTTGAGTACGCTCAAGCCATTTTGCAAGCTGCCGAAGAAGAAAAGTCTCCGGTTATTTTAGGGGTTTCAGAAGGTGCTGCAAGATATATGGGTGGTTTTAACGTTGTTGTAGCAATGGTAAAATCACTGATGGACGCATATGGCACGACTGTACCTGTAGCGATACATTTAGATCATGGCTCTAGCTTTGCAAAGTGTGCAGAAGCTATTCATGCTGGATTCACTTCTGTTATGATTGATGCTTCTCATGATCCATTAGAAGAAAATATAGCTGTTACCAAAAAAGTAGTTGAGTTAGCTCATCTGCACGGTGTATCTGTAGAAGCTGAACTAGGAACTGTTGGTGGTCAGGAAGATGATGTTGTTGCTGACGGCGTCATCTATGCAGATCCAAAAGAGTGTAAAAAACTTGTTGAGGCAACAGATATTGACTGTTTAGCTCCAGCACTTGGATCTGTTCACGGTCCATATAAAGGGGAACCGAACCTTGGTTTTGAAGAAATGGAAGAAATTCTTAACACTGTACAAATTCCGCTAGTTCTTCATGGAGGTACAGGGATACCAACAAAAGATATTCAACGTGCTATTTCTCTAGGAACAGCTAAGATTAATGTGAATACAGAGAATCAAATTGCGCAGGCGAATAAGGTACGTGAAGTTTTGAACGAAAAACCTGATCTATATGACCCACGTAAATATTTAGGGCCTGGAAAAGATGCGATTAAAGAAACTGTCATTAGTAAAATGCGTGAATTCGGTTCATCGCAAAAAGCATAAATTTGCTTAAAAATATGTGAAGGGGGCAGGAATTTATGAAATTCTTTATTGATACAGCAAATATTGAGGAGATTCGTGAAGCAAATGCACTAGGTGTTCTGGATGGTGTAACCACTAACCCTAGCCTTGTTGCAAAAGAAGGTGTTTCTTTTCATGATCGTTTACGGGAAATCACCAGTGAAGTGTCTGGCTCTGTCAGTGCTGAAGTAATCGCAGAAGATGCAGAAGGCATGATTCGTGAAGGGAAAGAACTTGCAGCAATTGCGCCTAATATTACAGTGAAAGTTCCGATGACACTAGAAGGCTTAAAAGCAGTAAAAACATTTAGCGATTTAAATATTAAAACGAACGTTACACTTATTTTTAATGCAAATCAAGCTTTACTTGCTGCTCGAGCGGGCGCGACTTATGTGTCCCCTTTTCTAGGACGTTTAGATGATATTGGTCATAACGGAATAGATCTGATTGAAACAATTGCTGATATCTTTAATAAACATGAGATCCACACCGAAATCATTGCTGCATCAATCCGCCATCCTTTACATGTTGTAGACGCTGCTAAAAACGGTGCACATATAGCAACCATTCCATTTAAAGTGCTTCAGCAGCTAGTTGCCCATCCATTAACGGATCAAGGAATTGAAAAGTTTTTAGCTGATTGGAATAAGCAAAAGTAGTAGCATAAAAATGGAAATGTTGTACACCCTAAGAACAAATGCAGTTCTATCCCGCATGTAAGGTGCTGTAAGACTCCCGCTTCAAGAGGTAAGTAAATACAAACAAATCTAAGTAGGAGATCACAGCACCTAAATGCCCGATTAGTTCAACTAAACATTCAGAAAGAGATGGAGAAAATCTTCTTCTGAATGAAGTTTTACTTTATGTACTGTAATAAAGATTGCAAGTAATGTGGGCGTAAAATATGCGCTCGCATGTTCCTTGCTTAAGTGAGGTTTTTACATGCAAAAAATGTTCGTTGAAGGTGGTCATTTACTAAATGGCAAAGTTCGAATAAGTGGAGCGAAAAATAGTGCTGTCGCATTGTTGCCTGCTGCTATATTGGCTGATTCTGACGTAACTATTGAGGGACTTCCACAAATATCTGATGTGTATACGTTAGGGGATTTGCTGGAAGAAATAGGTGGTTCTGTTTCCTGGGACGGTCAAACCGTCCATATAAACCCTGCAAATATGATAGCGATGCCACTTCCAAATGGGAAGGTAAAAAAGCTTAGGGCGTCGTATTATTTTATGGGAGCAATGCTCGGAAAATTTAAAAAAGCGGTAATTGGATTGCCTGGTGGTTGCTTTCTAGGACCTCGTCCGATTGACCAGCATATTAAAGGTTTTGAAGCGCTAGGTGCAGAAGTTACCAATGAACAAGGAGCAATTTACTTACGTGCAAAGGAATTGATTGGTGCACGTATTTATTTGGATGTTGTTAGCGTAGGGGCGACGATCAATATTATGCTCGCGGCTGTTAAAGCAAAAGGAAAGACGATCATAGAAAATGCAGCTAAAGAACCTGAAATTATTGATGTAGCCACTTTGCTTACGAATATGGGAGCAAAAATCAAAGGCGTTGGTACGGATGTTATTCGAATTGAAGGTGTTCCTCATTTAAGTGGCTGCCGCCACACGATCATTCCAGACCGAATTGAAGCGGGAACGTATGCAATTGCAGCTGCTGCTATGGGCAAAGAAGTAACCATTGATAATGTAATTCCTCCGCATTTGGAATCTCTATTAGCGAAATTGCGGGAAATGGGCGTTCCAGTAGAGGAAAGCAATGAACAACTCTTTATTGCACCGAAACAACCATTTAAAAGTGTGGATATAAAAACACTTGTATATCCTGGTTTTCCGACAGATTTGCAGCAGCCGTTTACTACATTATTAACAAAAGCAGAAAGCACAGGGGTTGTAACAGATACGATTTATTCTGCAAGGTTGAAGCATATCGATGAGCTACGCAGAATGAATGCCTCGATTAAGGTGGAAGGTGGATCAGCCATCGTAACAGGGCCTGTACAATTACAAGGGGCTAAAGTAAATGCAACCGACCTTCGTGCTGGAGCAGCATTGATTATCGCAGGTTTAATGGCCGACGGAATTACCGAAATTACTGGGCTTGACCATATCGACCGAGGTTATGAAAACATTACGGAAAAGTTAACGAATCTGGGCGCTAAAATCTGGCGCGATAAGATGACACAACAAGAGATACAAGAATTACAAAACTCATAGCATCATCAGCTACAAAAAAACTTCTGTTAAGTTGGTTTGGTAGCTCCAACCATCGATAAGATTTTCGACAGTCATTTAAGGTGGAAGGCTCAACTGCTAAAAAATCATTCAAACTCATGCTAACCACCCACATTTTCTTATAAAGTGCTTGTTCAAAAAGGAGATAAAAAAAGCCCCGAGGTCAGCTAAGGTCTCAGGCGTCCTTGAAAAAGATAAACCCTCTTTCTGCGTGCGATGTGTTGCTGATGTAGCTTTCATTGTCCGTTTGGGCGCTGACACTAACACATCCTCGTGCCTAGGCTCAAAGCGGTGAAGTTCGAGTAGCGTGCTTATATAAGGATGTACTCATTTCTATGTTATCCACAGGACGTAGGTGTTTTAGTAAAAAATCACATATGTATTTAGATACATGAGCAAAAGTATGGGTTTTCTCGAAACCCGTTATCACGCAGGGAAAGGGTCATCCTTTTCCAAGGCACGGAGAAATAAGCCAACTAGAAATATTGTTGTGTCATTTTAGTCCACTTTTTGAACAAGTTCATAGAGAGATACTTTTGTAAAATTTCTTCTTGGGATGAGGAAAGTTTACAAAAGGGAGAGATAAATATGGAAAGAAGTTTAACAATGGAATTAGTGAGAGTAACAGAAGCGGCTGCTTTAAAATCAGCACGCTGGATGGGAAGAGGAAAAAAAGAGGAAGCTGATGATGCAGCAACAACTGCGATGCGTGCTGTTTTTGATACCATTCCTATGCAAGGTACGGTTGTCATTGGTGAGGGAGAGATGGACGAAGCACCTATGCTCTATATAGGAGAACAGCTCGGCACAGGTAATGGACCTGGTGTGGATGTTGCTGTTGACCCGCTGGAAGGCACGAGTATCGTCGCAAATGGATCCTGGAATGCTCTTTCTGTCATTGCAATCGCAGATAAAGGTACATTATTACATGCACCAGATATGTATATGGACAAGATTGCAGTAGGTCCTCAAGCAGTTGGTAAGATCGATATTAATGCTTCTACACTGGAAAATTTACAAGCTGTTGCAAAAGCTAAACATAAAGCTGTGGAGGATGTAGTTGTAACGGTTTTGGATCGACCACGCCATCAAAAATTGATTGAAGAAATTCGTGAAGCAGGCGCCAGAATCAAATTGATTTCTAATGGAGATGTTGCAGGTGCTATCAATACAGCTTTTGATGAAACAGGCGTTGATATTTTAATGGGAATTGGCGGTGCCCCAGAAGGCGTTATTGCAGCTGCTGCTCTCAAATGCTTAGGAGGGGAAATGCAGGGCAAACTAGTTCCTACAAACAAAGAGGAAGCTGACCGCTGTGCGAAAATGGGCATAGTTGATATTAATAAAGTTTTGTATATGAATGATTTTTGTAGTGGAGATGACGCCATTTTTGCTGCTACTGGAGTTACAGATGGGGAGTTATTAAAAGGTGTTCAATTTAAAGGAACAGAAGCAACAACGGAAACAGTAGTTATGCGGGCTAAAAGTGGCACTGTTCGTTTTATCGATGGTACACATAGTTTACAGAAAAAACCAGACCTCGTTATCAAGTAATAGGTATGGGCTACGTAAAAACTGGGAATAAATAAGGAAGATCTCTTTATTTCTTTCATCTTTAGAAAACAATGTGTAGACTTACCTTTAAAAAGAAAAGGAAGCTATTTAAGCAAGCTTCCTTTTCTTTTCAATATGGGGAATGTATCCGTTGCATTGTTAACGAGAATGGTACTAGTATGCTACAATAAAGATACATTCGTAATTTCTTAAAATAAATATCAATATAGTGTTGAATCTTGCACGTTAAAAGAGTATTATGGTATATGTTTATGATATACGTAATATGTTGAACTTCGAATCTAGCTTCTACAATTTTTCTTCATTTCTGCGAAGACAGACCTTCCAACAAAGAAGTGAAAATTCTATTTGGTTGTATATATCTTGTACCATGTTACGGGAAATGAACGAACCATCCAGTAAATTGGTTCAAGCTACGTTACAGATTGAGTATAGATGAATAAGATCTGATTAAAAAGCAAGATTGCTTAAGGGAGAAAGAGAGATAAGTATAGAAAGCATGTGATCGAACAACCATCCTATACAAATATTTATAACTCGATTTAAATTTAAGGTTGCCCAATTGAAAGGACAAATGCAAGAAAAACTCCATTGGTCTTCACCTCAGTAAGATAGTATACCCTGATAACGAAGCAGTAGCATGTTTCATGATTAATTGATACAGCTAAACCCAAAGTTATAGCATATGTAAATATGTGCTGTGAAGGAAAGCTTTAAAGTAGGTTAAACTCATTATAAAACTGTAGATGGTTGAAGCGGAAAGCAATTTTTGCTTGTTAAAAAAGATTTTTATTATTATTCAAAATTTAAAAAATTATAATAGGTGTGGTGATTTTATGGCAGGACTAACTATCTCCCGTTTGGGGACGTTAACATTAAAAGAAATATACCAATTAGCACGAGAATATAAAATTTCTTATTATGCCAAGTTAACGAAAAAAGAACTTATTTTTGCAATTTTAAAAGCACAGGCAGAAAAGGATGGTTACCTCTTCATGGATGGGATATTAGAGATTATCCCATCAGAGGGATTTGGCTTTTTAAGACCGATTAACTACTCGCCAAGTGCTGAAGATATTTATATTTCTGCTTCGCAAATCCGTCGCTTTGACCTACGAAATGGCGATAAAGTGTCTGGAAAGGTTCGTCCTCCTAAGGAAAATGAAAGATATTACGGATTACTGCACGTAGATGCTGTTAACGGGGATGATCCAGAAACAGCGAAAGAACGTGTGCATTTTCCTGCTTTAACAGCATTATATCCTGACCGGCTCATGAAGCTGGAAACGAAAACCAATGAAATATCAACCCGAATTATTGATTTAATGACTCCTGTTGGCTATGGCCAGCGGGGACTTATTGTCGCTCCTCCTAAAGCTGGTAAGACAACTCTACTAAAGGAGATTGCCAATAGTATTTCGGAAAATCATCCAAATGCGAAACTTATTATTCTGTTAGTGGATGAACGTCCTGAAGAAGTAACCGATATCGAACGTTCTGTGCATCCGGACGTTGATGTTGTAAGCTCCACATTCGATGAAGTGCCTGAGAGTCATATTAAAGTATCTGAGCTCGTATTGGAACGGGCGATGCGCCTGGTAGAGCATAAACGAGATGTTATTGTGTTAATGGATAGTATTACACGTTTGGCGCGAGCGTATAATCTTGTTATACCACCTAGTGGACGTACCTTATCAGGTGGTATCGACCCAGCTGCATTTCATCGTCCAAAGCGCTTTTTTGGGGCAGCTCGTAATATTGAAGAGGGTGGAAGCTTTACTGTACTAGCAACTGCGTTGATCGATACTGGTTCACGCATGGATGATGTGATTTATGAAGAATTTAAAGGAACTGGGAATATGGAATTGCATTTAGATCGTAATTTAGCTCAGCGACGTATATTTCCGGCCATTGATATTTTACGTTCTGGTACCAGAAAAGAAGAATTACTTGTTGATAAGGCGCATTTAGATAAAATGTGGGCCATTCGTAAAACCATGCAGGATTCCAACGATTTTCTGGAGCGTTTCCTACGTAGATTAAGAGCTTCGAAAAACAATGAAGAATTTTTCCAAAAGATGGATGAAGAAATGAAGCGACGCGGTATGAAACGTTCGTAAAGTGAAGAAGTTATTGATTTAGGGAAACAATGGGCAAATCCCACTATTGCATTCCCGAAATCATCCTGTTATAATCTTTTTATGTGAGTTTAGATCAGGTATTTTACCTATGAGGGCTCTTGCAATAACTCTGTTTCCAAAGGACTCAGGGCAAAAAGGAGTGGAAAGACATGAAAAAGGATATTCATCCAGAGTACCAAAAAGTAGTTTTTCTTGATACGAGTTCCGATTTTAAATTTTTAAGTGGATCTACGAAAACATCCAACGAAACAATTGAATGGGAAGATGGTAATACGTACCCATTAATTCGTGTTGAGATTAGCTCAGAATCACATCCATTCTACACTGGTAAGCAAAAAGCTGACAAAGTCGGTGGTCGAGTGGATCGCTTCAAGAAAAAATATAATATGAAGTAAATTGATGGAACGTAACAAGTTCCTAAAAAGTATGATCCAGTTACAATAGTGTATAAAACAGGCAAAATGTCCAATCTTTGCCTGTTTTTTTACTTTTAAGCGTTCAATTAGCCATGTAGCTGTTGATATAAATGTACTGCTAAAATATAGTAAACCAGACATAATAGGAACCTGATCCGTTATTTTCCTTTCAGGTTTTTCTAATTAAAAGAGACTTGGCTGTCGAGAGTAATATTAAAATTAGCCGATTCGGTGCCCAGCAATGATTAATGTGCATTAAAATAAGAAAACGGGCGTTAAACAGAATGAATAAACGAAATTTTGGAAAGTGGGGACAAGAGGTATGTATGTAATGAAACAAAGTGGCTGGGTAGAATTGATTTGTGGGAGTATGTTTTCAGGGAAATCTGAGGAATTGATTCGCCGGGTTCGACGTGCTACATACGCTAACTTAGTAGTCCGTGTCTTTAAGCCAGCGATTGATGATCGATATAAAAAAGAGGCAGTTGTTTCTCACAATGGTGCATCTATTATAGCACGACCTATAAAAGCTGTAGAAGATTTAATGGAGCATATCGATGAGAATGTGGACATTGTTGGTATAGACGAAGCGCAATTTTTTGATGCTTCGATTGTTACTATCGTAGAACAGTTAGCGGATATGGGGATTCGCGTTATTGTAGCTGGCTTAGATACTGATTTTCGTGGAGAACCTTTTGGCTCGATGCCTGAATTAATGGCGTTAAGTGAATCGGTCACCAAATTAAATGCTATTTGCCCAATATGTGGTTCACCAGCAAGTAGGACGCAGCGTTTAATTAATGGACAACCAGCTTCTTATGACGATCCAATTATATTAGTAGGCGCTTCCGAGTCCTATGAGCCTAGATGTCGCCACCACCATGAAGTACCAAATAAACCAAATCCTGTTGTCCATACGCGTTTGTCAAAGCTAATGAAATAGGACAGGATTCCTTAAGAAAAGGGTTCTTTTCTAGGAGGGACAATCATGCTTAGAAAGCTTGTAATAATAAAAAATGGCATAAAGTAAGAGTGAGGTAAGAATTGTTGCTCCCATATATGCTTGCCGGGCTTGAGGAGTTCCACCGATTTTGACCTTAGAAGGGGAGTATACTATAATTATACTGTTAATCAGAAAGAGGTGGCCGTGATGTTAGATCGTTTACAATCTTTAGAAGATCGTTACAATAAATTAAATGAATTGCTAAGTGATCCGGAAATTATTAGTGATGCAAATAAACTTCGGGAATATTCCAAGGAGCAGTCTGGTTTAGAAGATGTTGTTCAAGCTTACCGCGAATATAAAGATGTCGTCCAGCAGTTAAAGGATGCAAAAGAAATGCAAGAAGAACAGCTAGATGAAGAAATGGAAGAAATGGTGAAACTTGAAATAAGTGAACTTACAGAAAATAAACAGCAATTGGAAGAAAAAATGAAGGTTTTACTATTACCGAAAGATCCAAATGACGATAAAAACGTATTTATGGAAATCCGTGGTGCAGCGGGTGGAGATGAAGCGGCATTATTTGCTGGTGATTTATATCGTATGTATGCGCGTTATGCTGAAAGCTATGGCTGGAAGCTTGAAGTGATGGAAGCCCATACGACAGGTGTAGGTGGGTATAAAGAAATTATTTTTATGATCAGTGGGAAAGGTGCGTACTCTCGTCTGAAATATGAAAACGGCGCACATCGTGTACAGCGCGTTCCTGAAACGGAGTCAGGTGGACGGATTCATACGTCTACAGCAACCGTAGCTGTACTTCCAGAAGCGGAAGAAGTAGAAGTGGACATTCACGACAAAGATATTCGTGTTGATACATTTGCTTCAAGTGGTCCAGGGGGACAAAGTGTAAATACAACAATGTCAGCTGTTCGGTTAACGCATATCCCAACGGGCATTGTTGTGTCTATTCAGGATGAAAAGTCACAAATAAAAAACAAAGAAAAAGCAATGAAAGTGCTACGTGCTAGAATATATGATATGTATCAACAGGAAGCACAGGCAGAATACGATGAAAACCGCAAGTCTGCTGTAGGTACAGGAGATCGTTCGGAGCGTATTCGCACATATAATTTTCCGCAAAATCGTGTAACCGATCATCGGATCGGCTTGACGATTCAAAAGCTGGATCAAATTCTGGAAGGAAAATTAGACGATATTATTGATGCGCTGATTATGGAAGAACAAACGAAAAAACTGGAACAAATTGGTGAATAATGTCTATGGAAGCAAACAAACAACATGAAGTCCTCAGATGGGCTTCCCTTTTTTTAGAGGAAAATGGTCGGGAACAGCATGTAGCAGTTATTCTTCTAAAGCATTATTTACAGGTTTCTACAGCCAAATTTTACATGAATATGCAGGAGCCTGTTCCTGAAGAAGTACTTTCAAGATATGTCGCTGCTATTAAAGAGCATGCGACAACTGGAGTGCCAGCCCAGCATCTTATGGGATATGCTTCGTTTTACGGGCGAGAATATAAGGTGAACGAACATGTACTTATCCCCAGACCGGAAACAGAAGAGTTAGTTCAGCAAGTAATTATATCTGTGAATGACCATAATGTGGATAAGACACCAACTATTGTTGATATAGGTACAGGAAGTGGGATTATTGCGATCACACTCGCTTTAGAGCTACCTAATGCCATTGTTTACGCTACAGATATTTCAGAACAGGCATTAACAGTAGCGAAGGAAAATGCTGCTTACCATCAAGCTGCGGTCAAATTTGCTAACGGCGATTTCTTAGAACCAATGCTTCAACGTAATGTTCAGGTAGATGTAATAGTTAGTAATCCTCCCTATATTGCTATCAGTGAAGCACCTTTTATGACAGATACGGTGAAACATTTTGACCCGGAGTTGGCCTTATTTGCTGATCGTAATGGTCTAGCTGCGTACGAAAAAATCATAAGCCAAATGGTACAGCTACCAGAAATGCCCCGTTTAACTGTTTTCGAAATAGGTTATCAACAGGGGAAGCCTGTCTCTGATTTGATCAAGTCTGTTTATCCAGACAGTCATCCACAAGTGTTACAAGACATGAATGGAAAAGACCGAATGGTCATCGTAAAAAAATAATTTTGCAGAATACTAGTTTAAAATCATCAACCTTTGAACATAATGGTGAATAACAAAGGGGGAAGACGGTGATGAAAAAGCTAGTATTTTTTGTTGTTATATTTTTAGTAGGATTTTTAAGTATTCCAGGGCAAGTCATTAGTCAAAAATCGGAGGAAAAGTCGCTTCGTGATCAGGAAGATTATCAAGTTATTCCTGATGAAGCGATCCGTTTACGTATATTAGCAAATAGTGATAATGAATCTGATCAGCAATTAAAAAGAAACATACGCGACCGTGTGAATGAAGAAATTACGACTTGGGTAGAAGATATTACAAACATTGAGGAAGCTAGAAGTTTAATAGAAAAACGGATTCCAGAAATCAATCAGATTGTAGGCTCTGCACTCGAGGAAGCAGGAGTGAAGCAAAATTATGAAGTGACTTATGGTAAAGCGGTTTCCTTTCCTGCTAAAATATATGGTTCATTTGTATATCCAGCAGGTAAATACGAGGCTGTACTGATTACAATTGGAGAAGGTAAGGGAGATAATTGGTGGTGTGTTTTATTTCCGCCGCTCTGTTTTTTGGACTTCTCCAATGGGACTAGTGCTGTGTCAGCTGAAACAATGGGAGAAGAAGAGGCTAAAGGAGAAGAGACAAAAGAAAAAGAGGAGCAGGAGGAAGATACGAAAGTAACATTTTTCTTATTTGAATGGCTTGGATGGTCATAGTTAAAAGAAGAGTTGCATAAACTTCTTTAATATAAGGAAAGCTATTAAACCAGATAGAGGTGAGTAGAAATGAATTTAGTTCAGGCCAGTAAAGCGTCTGCGGAAAAATTGGAGCATTTTTTACAAAACAATCCAAACTTAAATGAGTATAGCTTATTACAGAGAGGCTATGTAGTGGAATTGCAAGGTGAAATTGAAGGTTGTTTTATTCTTGAGGAAATGGAAAAAGGCACCTATTGGTTAAAGCAATTGTACATTACACAATCAGAAGCAGCCGTCCTTCCTGTATTATTGGAATCTATTTTAACAATGGCTAAACAGCAGCATGCTCAGCGCGTGTATGTGCATAGTCATCAGCCAGTTGTGGATATATTACTTGAGGCTTTACAGTTTCATCCACAAAAAGAAAGGGCATTTGTGAATAAATATGACCAAAGAGACGGGAATTGGTGGTTGTACCATGTATCTTAATAGGCTGTTAGATAAGTGAAGTCTCCATTAGTGTGGGTTTTCTTTCATACCCCAGTAATGGCTAGTATTGCAAAGAGGAGGAGCTGATGGCGCCCTTGAATGAATCGGAAATCAGGTTTTGTATCTACTTGAGCTTCCGGTGTGAGGGTTTCATAGCAACTTTTTCTCGGAATAAATTGCAAAAAATTAAGTTATTAACAACGTTATCCACTGTTTTTGTGGATAACTTTAAAATACGCTGTGGATAATGTGTATAAATAGAAAAACAACTAAAATAAATAAGGTTTATATAATAAAACCATGTGGATATCCTGTTGATTTGTTATCCACATGGTTTTATTTTTTTATTGTACAGGAACCTATAAACTTAGGTGCTTATGGATAATGAAATAACCGACTAGCCACGTCCGACGCATGAGCCCAGCAACGATGCGACTTTAGAAATGCGCCCTACGATAAGGCCTCATCGGTTCGTCACTAAGAGGGAGGCCGACTAAAACCGGGCTTGCCGCCCGACGTCGGCATACCCCTGTTTTTAGTGGCATGATTCCTTTATCTCAGTTGATTCGTTCCATTCGCTACGTTGCTAAACGGGCGCTTGCGCCTTTGTTCTAAAAATAGACTACAAAGCTTTAAAGTATATTTAAGTGACGTATAACTGTTGATTTTGGGTCCAAGCTCATAGGTGAATTATAAAGGATAAATACAAACAAAATGATTATAGCTACTTGTTTCATTGCACAACAAGCTTTGATTTACTAAAATAATGGTAGTAGAAAAGAGGTAACCGCGATGAAAACGAAGTATTGGAATATTTACCAAGCTAATGAAAAACAGCAGCAGGAGGCAATTATGGAAGCCAGTCTGCTACTTCAACAAGGTGAAACAGTTGCTTTTCCAACAGAAACAGTATATGGATTAGGAGCTGATGCTACGAATGAACAGGCTGTACGAAAAATTTTCCAAGCAAAGGGTCGACCCCAGGACAATCCGTTAATTGTTCATGTAGCAGCTGTTTCCCAAATAGAAAAGCTTGTTCGCAATTGGCCTTCATATGTGGATAAGCTGTTAGAAGCATATACACCAGGTCCCCTTACATTTGTTTTGCCAAGCAATGGCACGTGTACAACGTCTGTAACAGCAGGGTTAGATACAATTGGTGTGCGTATTCCAAGTCACCCTGTTGCTCGGCAATTGTTATCCACATGTCATTTGCCAATTGCTGCACCAAGTGCAAATATATCCGGAAGGCCTAGCCCGACCAGTGCAAAGCATGTATGGGAAGATTTATATGGGAAAATTGCTGGTGTCGTTGATGGTGGTGCTACTGGGGTTGGTGTAGAGTCAACGGTTATTGATTGTACACAGGATATTCCCGTAATTTTACGCCCTGGTGGGATTACGGCGGAGCAAATAGAAAAAATAGCAGGTGCTGTTATGGTGGACCCTGGTTTAACAACTGAAAACGGAAAACCAAAATCACCTGGTATGAAGTATCGGCATTATGCCCCTGAAGTACCGTTGTGGATTGTTTCCGGGTCTAAAGGCGACATACAAGCTACGGTTCATCGTTTGCAAACAGAAGGAAAACGTGTTGGTGTAATGGGGAAGGATAGTACCATATTGCATCTTCATGCGAATGCTGCAATTAAGCTGGGAAACACGATGGAGCAAGTAGCTGCCAACTTATATGATGCATTGCGTACCTTTAAATTAGGAGAAGTTGATATTATTCTTTGTGAAGCTTTTTCAGAACATGGAATGGGACAAGCAGTAATGAATCGTTTATCGAAAGCAGCTACTCGCATGATTTCACTACAATAAGCATAAAGCATCGAAATTTATTTTAAGAGAAAAAGTAGCATGGTGAAACCAGGAAAATGAGCAGTGTCCGTTTTTTTTGGTTTGTTATCATGAAAAGAACGCAAACGATGAACTTAGACATATGTGTATCTACTTTCTTCGGATAAAATGGTAGTAAGCCTTGCTCTCCATCGTATGAGGTAAAACCAACGATAGGGTTCAGGTTGCGAGCCAAAACCTGTTCTCTATCGCACAAAAATATAGAAAAAACACTATCTAACGATAAGCATACTCCGCGCCGAATATGTCAACATAAAAAACCTCCATTCACAATAATGGTCGGTCATAACCGCCATTATAAAAACGAGGATGATTTAATAGGCAGGGCTTTTTGTTATCGTATAGGAAATATAAAATTGGTGCTTGTGGATAACGAAATAACCGATTAGTCACGTCCAGCTCCATCGCCTAGCAACGAGGCGACTTTAGAAATGCGCTCTACGATAAGTCATCATCGGTGGCCGACTAAAAACGGGCTTGACGCCCAGACGTCGGCATACCCCTGTTTTAGTGGCACGATTCCTTTATCTTTAGTTGATTCGTTCATTCTCTACGTTGCTAAACGGGCGCCCCGAGCCTTTGTTATAGCTAACGTATATTAACCGTCTTTTCTTGATTGATAAAAGATTTTTTTCATATTTATCCAAATAACACATGTAAACCAAACGCAATCAAAATGCTTCCACCTAACAACTCACTATATGTACCTAAGAAGCCTTCCACTTTCCTTCCAATAAGCATGCCCATCCAAGAAAGACAAGCACTAACTAATCCAAACAGCATAAGCGCAATAGCCGTTTTTACTCCTGAGATACCTAAGCTTAATCCGACAGAAAAGCTATCCACGCTTAAACTGAGAGCTAATAAATATAAACCTAGCCCGATTGGTTGAATCATTTTTTTTACGCGATAGTTAAAAGCTGAAAAAAACATTTGCGCACCAATACCTACAAGTAATAATCCTCCGGCTAAGGTGGTTAAACTTCCAATTTGTTTTGATATCATTGTCCCAAATAAAATGCCCAAAAAGGGCATTATAATATGAAATAAGCCTACTACCATACCGATGAGTGCAATTCGCTTTAATCGAAGACGTTGCATCCCAAGCCCTAAACCGACAGAGAAGGCATCAAGTCCAAGCGCAAATGCTAAAAACAATAAAGCTGTCACTTCACCAATATATCCTGACATCACGAATTCCCCCTTGGACATGCTTATAAACTATATGTTGATCCAAGAAGAAATATGTTTATTTTGAAAATCAACTAGCGATAATCATGTATCGTGTTTTATAAAGTGAAATTTCAGCCAGTAAGGTTTTTAAATCCCTAATGGCTATTAGTACTCTAAAAGATATGATCTACAGTCCATTTGTATCATGTTTTGTACTACTGAAGTTTGGATGTTTTGAAATTCGTCTTTAAATAATGAAAATATAATAACGCCGCATGCTTGATTAGTGGCTAGTAAACATTTACATATGCTAAACCACAAATCCTTAAACATACCAAAACTCACGTTTAGTGGATAGTAAAAGAAACTGGTTAAAGGAAAGCAGGATATGATATATTGTTAACAGAGTTTAGTATCGGAGGTTACCCCTATGAAATTGTTATTTGTTTGTACTGGTAATACGTGTCGTAGTCCAATGGCCGAAGCTTTAGTTAGACATAAAATACCAGAAGTAGAAGTACAATCTGCGGGTATTTTTGCAGCAGAGAACCAGCAAGCAAGTCCAAAAGCGATAGAAGCTTTGAAACAGAAACAAATGGAGATCGAACATCTATCCCAGCCGGTAACCAAGGAACTGCTGAATTGGGCTGACGTTGTTCTAACAATGACGACACAGCATAAGCAGTCACTTATCATGACTTTCCCGCAATTCCAAGAAAAATATTTTACGTTAAAGGAATATGTCTTAGAAGCCGATAAAGAAGTATGGAAAGAGTTGAAACAGGCATATGCAGATTATGAGGAAAAAAGATCAATATTTATCCAAAAAAATCAGCATAAATTGGATAATTCCCTTCTAGATCAACGAATTCAGGAGCATCTTTCGGAAGACATTGAAAATATTCGAAGGCTAGAAGCGAATTTAATCAATTATGATATTTCCGATCCTTTTGGCGGGGATTTACGAATCTATCAGGGGACGCTGGAGGAATTGGATAAATACATTGATCTGCTTAGAAAAAAACTTACAAAGTAGGCGGGGGAAGATCAATGGAGAAGAAGAAGTATCGTTTCAGTTTGCGATTAAAGCTGGTGCTGTTTACAACGACTTTAGCTTTGGTAACGTATTCAGTTAGTGCAGTATTTATTTATATTATTTATGATTACGTACAAAATTATTGGGATGTTTCTGAACACTTTTTTACAATAACCACGTTCGTTCTTGGTATTATTTGGTCGGGGATATTGGCTTTTTTTGCTGCAAGAGTGATTGTAAAGCCGTTGGAAAAGCTTGAAGCAGCAGCCTCTGAAGCTGCTAAAGGAAATTTGCATCAAGTCATAGAAATTTCTAAATCAGATGATGAGGTTAGAGCGTTGGGGATAGCTTTTAATAAAATGCTAAAAAACTTACGCGATATTGTTCATAATATAGATCAGCATTTTGAAAGTACGAATCAATCAGTTGTTAAAATTCGACAAGCTTCTGAACAAGCGAATCATCACTCTATGTCCATTCGCTCATCCGCAGATGAAATTTCTAAAGGAGCAGAAAGCGCTTCAGAAGCAATACAAAATACCGCAGAAGCAGTCGAATTAGCAACAGAGCTAGCGGAGGAGGTACAGCAAAAAGCAGCCGACTCCAAGCAAAAATCGAATGCGATGATGAAAATATTAGATCGAAGTAAGCAGGCTGTTAATCAATTGGTTGATGGGATTCAAAAACTTGCTGATGAGCAGGAAGCTTCTTTAAAAGATGTTGATCATTTAAAGCAAAATGCGATGCAAGTGGAAACAATTATTACATTGGTCGGTGAAATCGCTGAACAAACGAATTTGCTTGCACTAAACGCATCCATTGAGGCTGCTCGAGCGGGAGAACATGGTAAGGGTTTTGCTGTTGTTGCTGATGAAATTCGTAAGTTAGCAGATCAAAGTGCTCAGGCTGTGCAGCGAATTTCTGGATTAATTACTGCTATCCAAGAGGATGTTTCAGCAGTGGTTGTCAAAATAAATGATAACGTTTCCTATGCAAAACGGGAGGCCAATAATGGAAAAACAACCAATCATGCAATCTCGGAGATGTCTGGCTCTGTAAATGAGGTTGCAACAGAGATTGGTCGAATTACAGATTTGGTAGATCGCCAATTGGAATCAATTCAAAATACAGTTAAGCAATCGCAAGAAGTGGCGGCTGTTGCAGAAGAAACGTCAGCGGGCGCCCAAGAAGTAAATGCGTCTATCCATGAACAAGCATCCACCATTGAGCAAGTGGATGGATTAGCTCATGCATTGGAGGAGCAAGCCAAAAATTTAAATAAACAAATCAATCAATTTAAGGTGAATTAAAATACGATATTGGTTAATAACATGAATGAATGTATAATAAGATCAAAAGGCTTTACAGCTTGACAACTTTTTCGGCATAAATATAAAGGTCAAACTAAAAAGGAGTTAATACAGATGAAAGTGATCATTACAGCAGATCATGCAGGTATGACGATTAGAAATGAGATCAAGGATTTGTTAACGGAAATGCAGATCGAATTTGAAGATGCAGGTTGTGACTGTGAAGGTTCCGTAGATTATCCTGACTATGCACTTCCAGCAGCAGAACGAGTAGCCAAAGGGGAATTTGATCGTGGTATTTTCATTTGTGGTACAGGGATTGGAATGTCTATTGCTGCAAATAAAGTAAAAGGTATTCGCTGTGCTCTTACACATGATGTATATAGTGCGAAATTAACGAGACAGCATAATGATTCTAATGTATTGGCTATGGGAGAACGTGTTGTAGGTCCCGGCTTAGCTCGGGAAGTGGCGAAAACGTGGTTGGAGACAGATTTTGATGGTGGTCGACATAAAAATCGGATCGGAAAAATTATGACATATGAAGACGGCGCACAATAATTTAGAAAGGTGAGCAGAGAAGGCTTGCCTTATTCTATATAAAGAAGGGTGTTTCAGATTACGATGAAAGAGCAGTTTCACCAAAAACTTAGAGAACAACTTATGGATATACAAGAGCAATGGCAAATGTCAGGTCAACTCAAGCCTGGGGATTTATTTGTTGTTGGATGCTCAACGAGTGAAATTGCCGGTGAAAGAATTGGGACGGCAGGCAGTAAAGAAATTGCAGCAATAATCTACAAAAATTTAGAAAAGCTGGAAAACGAAAATGAGATTCACCTTTGTTTCCAATGCTGTGAACATTTAAATAGAGCGATTGTTATGGAAAGAAGTACGATGAACGATTATCAATTAAACGAGGTATCGGTTATTCCAGTTGCAAATGCTGGTGGAGCGATGGCTGCATACGCATTTGAACAGCTAAAAGAACCTGTAGTGGTGGAAACCGTAACTGCGCATGCAGGGATGGATATTGGGGAGACGATGATAGGTATGCATTTAAAACCTGTCGCTATACCATTCCGACTTCAGCAGCGCTTTTTAGGAGAAGCTCGTCTTAACGCCGCTTATACTCGTCCTAAAAGAATTGGCGGAGCTCGTGCAGTTTATCCCGAGTGATAAGACGCTGTAAGACTAATATGTCAAGAGTGAAAAGCGACGCAAGGAAGGATAAGTGGAGATAACGACACCAATTCTGATTCGTTCAAGGTACTATTTTGGTACTAACGTTCAGTAGGAAATAGGAAGTAGGAATCTTCATACTGAATGAAGTACTTTATTTCCATGAATTTCAAGTAAAAAATGTATTTGTTCTTCTAACGGTTTAAAGCTACAATAGGTTTATACATAAAGGGGGTAATCAAATGGACTTTGTCAAGCAAGCAGATATCGAAATTTTTCAAGCAATAGAAGCAGAAAAGAAGCGACAACAAGATAATATTGAATTAATCGCTTCTGAAAATTTTGTCTCTGAAGCAGTGATGGAAGCAATGGGATCTGTGTTAACCAATAAATACGCAGAAGGTTATCCGGGCAAACGTTACTACGGAGGTTGTGAGCATGTAGATGTTGCAGAGAATTTAGCTCGTGATCGTGCGAAGCAGTTGTTTGGCGCTGAGCATGTCAACGTACAACCGCATTCAGGTGCGCAAGCAAATATGGCTGTTTATTTTACTGTTTTAGAGCCTGGTGATACCGTGTTAGGTATGAATCTTAATCACGGAGGACATTTGACACACGGAAGCCCGGTTAATTTCAGTGGTACACTTTACCGTTTTATCGATTATGGGGTTGATAAGGAGACGGAGCAGTTAGATTATGATGTTGTTTTAAAAATAGCTGAAAAAGAAAAACCGAAACTTATTGTAGCAGGTGCCAGTGCATATTCACGAGTTATCGATTTTGCAAAATTTCGCGAGATAGCTGATAAGGTAGGAGCTTATTTAATGGTCGATATGGCTCATATTGCTGGATTGGTAGCTACTGGTTTACATCCGAATCCAGTTCCTTTTGCTGATTTTGTAACAACGACAACGCATAAAACATTACGTGGCCCAAGAGGTGGTATGATTCTTTGTAAAGAAGAATACGCTAAAAAGATTGATAAAGCTGTATTTCCTGGTATGCAGGGCGGGCCGTTAATGCATATTATTGCAGCAAAAGCAGTTTCCTTTAAGGAGGCCCTATCTGATTCGTTTAAAACGTACAGCAAACAAATCATTGAAAATGCTAAGGTGTTAGCTGAATCTCTACAGTCTGAGGGAATTCGTATTGTTTCTGGTGGTACGGATAACCATTTGCTATTGCTTGATGTAACACCGTTAGGATTAACAGGGAAAGTAGCTGAGCACGTACTGGATTCCATTGGGATTACTACCAATAAAAATACCATCCCATTTGATACAGAAAGTCCATTTGTAACGAGTGGTGTGCGTATAGGTACAGCGGCAGTTACTACCCGTGGGTTTGGAAAAACGGAAATGGAAGAAATAGCCTCAATCATGGCAATCACGTTAAAAAATCATGACGATGCTAAAGTGCTCGAAGCAGCTGCACAACGTGTGAAAACACTAACTGAAAAATTCCCGCTTTATGCGGTATACGCGCAATAAAAGAAGATGCCTAGCCAGGCATCTTCTTTTGGTAATTAGGATACTATTTTCATGTTAAATGCTGAGAAATCATCCATTTAAAGATTGAAGATACTGTAATACAAGTTAAAGTGGGAGATATCAGCGCCTTAAAGGTTTGGGGCTGTGAAATTGATCGTAGGAGGTGTACTATAGGGGGCAAAAATCAACGTCAGCGAAACCCTCCGTTAGAAAAATGGTTCTTCTTTTAAATGACGCATCGGTAGCCTTTGCTCCTTTTGCAACAGAAGATTAAAAAACCTCCTCCATAAAGGTTCATTTTTTAATCTATAGAAAAAGTTCATGCTTTTTCCATGTGTCTAAATAATGAAATTTCAACTATAAGGAGCTTTTCTTGGAAGATAAGATAGTATAAAATGAGGTGCTTGGGGGATAACGAAATAACCGCATAGCCACGCTCGGCGCAAGCGCCAGCAACGATGCGACTTTAGAAATGCGCCCTACGATAAGGCCTCATCGTTTCGTGGCAAAGAGGAAGACCGACTAAAAACGGGCTTGCCGCTCAGACGTCGGCATACCCCTGTTTTTAGTGGCATGATTCCTAAATCTTTAGTTGATTTGTTCCATTCGCTACGTTGCTAAACGGGCGCTTGCGCCTTTGTTCCACTATAGGAAAGTATAAGATTTTTTTGGTTTATAGTATAAGAAAAACACAGGCTTCCGCCATAAGACTTGGCGACAAGCCAAGTTTTTCTAAGTAGAAGCTTCTCCAATATGCCCAGGATTTCGCCGGGTTTCAACAATAATGGAGAGCTTTTAGCATAACTTGCATGTGAAGCCAATTTTGAGTACAATTTTAAGGATGCAACTAAACTAAAGGAGTGAACGGCAACATGGGAAAGGTTTTCGTACTAGATCACCCGTTAATTCAGCATAAACTAACGTACATAAGAGATAAAAACACTGGTACAAAGGAGTTTCGTGAGCTGGTGGATGAAGTTTCCATGCTGATGGCATTTGAAATTACACGAGATCTTCCGCTACAAGAAAAAACGATCGAAACACCAGTAATGGAAACAAAAGCAAGTGTACTAGCTGGGAAAAAAATTGGTTTGGTGCCTATTCTTCGTGCAGGATTAGGTATGGTAGACGGAATGCTGGATTTAATCCCCGCTGCTAAGGTTGGTCATGTAGGGCTTTATCGTGATCCCAAGACATTGAAACCTGTGGAATATTATATAAAATTACCTTCTGATATTCACGAGCGTGAATTAATTGTTATCGATCCAATGCTTGCAACGGGCGGCTCTGCAAATGATGCTATCCATTCATTGAAAAATAGAGGTGCAAAGCATGTCCGACTAATGTGTTTAATTGCTGCACCAGAAGGCGTAGAAGTCATTAAACAAGAGCATCCAGATGTAGATATCTATCTGGGGGCATTGGATGAGAAATTAGATGAAAAAGGATATATTATTCCAGGCCTAGGTGATGCAGGAGATCGTCTTTTCGGAACAAAATAAAGGAAGAATGTGGATTTTTTTCGATAATATAGATGAAAATGACAATAAATTCTGGAGTGAAAATATCATGACGTTGAAACGGATTAAAGTAATGACAATTTTTGGTACGCGTCCGGAAGCGATTAAAATGGCCCCCCTCGTCCTGGAATTAAATAAGCGCACTGAGGAATTTGAATCCATTGTCACTGTTACAGCACAGCATCGGGAAATGCTTGATCAAGTATTGGAAATTTTTTCCATTATTCCTGATTACGACTTAAATATTATGAAAAAGCAACAAACGTTAGCGCAAATCACCACAAGAGCATTAGAGGGTCTGGATGAAGTAATGAAAAAAACGCAGCCAGATATGGTGCTTGTTCATGGGGATACAACGACAACGTTTGTAGCTTCTCTTGCAGCATACTATAATCAAATTGCAGTAGGCCATGTGGAAGCGGGGCTAAGGACATGGAATAAGTACTCTCCATATCCAGAAGAAATGAATCGCCAATTGACTGGAGTCATCGCTGATTTACATTTTGCACCTACAGAAAAGTCCAAGCAAAATTTAGTTCAGGAAAATAAGCCGCTGGAGCGTATTGCTGTTACTGGAAATACAGCAATTGATGCATTAAAAACAACGGTCGATCCTTCATATAGCAGTCCGATTTTAGAGCGTATAGGAGAAAAGCGTCTAGTTTTAATGACCGCACATCGAAGAGAGAACCTCGGTAATAACATGCAGCAAATGTTTAGAGCTATTAAACGTTTAGTTGAAACGCATGCGGATATTCACGTTGTATATCCGGTTCATCTTAATCCTGTCGTTAAACAAGCTGCTGAAGAAATTTTAGGGAACGATGATCGAATTGATTTAATTGAACCATTAGGTGTTGTTGATTTCCACAATTTTGCTTCTCGTGCTTATTTAATTTTGACCGATTCTGGGGGAGTTCAAGAAGAAGCGCCATCCCTTGGAGTACCTGTACTCGTTTTACGGGATACAACAGAACGTCCGGAAGGTATAGAGGCGGGAACATTGAAACTAGCTGGTACAGATGAAGATAATATATATCACTTGGCAAATGAGTTGTTAACAAATAAACAATCCTATGACAAAATGGCAAAAGCGTCCAATCCTTATGGAGATGGACAAGCTTCACGCAGGATTGCAGATTCGATTGTTGATTATTTTCATAAATAGTCTATTTAAAAGATGGGGTTGCTAGACTTATTTGGCAGCCCTTTTTTGTGTTAATGAAAGTGCACGCTTTTTTCAACACAAAATATATCCAAAGACTTTATTTTTGTATATTTTTCCTCTTCCATCAAATCCTAAAGCCTAAGGAGAGGATAGTATGCGTGTAAAGATACTTTTAATCAGCAGTATATTTGTTATGTTATTTACGGTAAGCAACGTCAGTTTAGCAGAGCAATTGAACCATAAAGGTAATAAGCTGGAATCGGTTATTGTTGAAGTAAACGGGGAACCAAAAGAAATTCAAGCTTTCTTAAAAAGCCATTACCCGTCTATTGAAATAGTAGCTGTTTATACGACATTGTTTAATGGTCTTGCTCTCAAGGGTGACCGGGAGCAGTTACGACGAATGGAATCATTGGATTTTGTGAAAAATATTCATACTGTACAGCAGTATGAAACGACAAACATGGAACGAAGTAAATGGGAACAAAAGCATCGAAAGGCTGTTTTTCCGTTTGAATTAAATAACACCACCTATACAGGAAAAGGCGTCAAGGTTGGCGTTATTGATACGGGAATGGATTATAATCATCCCGATTTACGCACAAATTATCGTTCCGGATATGATGTCGTTGATTTAGATGATGATCCCATGGAAACAAAACCAGAAGAAGGTATCCCGACGTTGCATGGCTCCCATGTGGCTGGTATTATTGCTGCCAACGGAAAATTGAAAGGGGTAGCACCTGATGCAGAATTATATGCTTATCGCGCGTTAGGCCCAGGAGGCAGTGGTACATCGATCCAAGTAATTGCTGCAATGGAGCAGGCAATAAAGGATGATGTAGATATTATTAACTTGTCTTTAGGTAATCAAGTTAATGGACCGGACTACCCAACAAGTTTAGCTGTGAATAAAGCAGCTGAATTAGGCGTTGCTGTTGTAATAGCTAATGGGAATGCGGGTCCGGATGGCTGGACAGTTGGAGCGCCTGCCACCGCTAATCAAGCGTTATCTGTTGGAGCTGCAAGTCACGAACAACAGCTCCCTTATTTATATGCACGATGGGATGATAAAAAAATTGCCATCACGGAAATGACCGGCTCTCCTCCATGGCAGCTTGATACGTTTTATCCCATTGCTTTTGCAAAGCAAACGAAAGATTTAAACGGGAAAATTGCGCTTTACCAACGAGATGATATTCCTTTTATGGAAAAAGTGCAGCAGGCGCAAGCTTCTGGTGCGAAAGCGGTCGTTATAGCTAATAATCAAGATCAACCGTTACAAGGAGATGTATCTGGGGGAAAATCGCTTAAAATTCCAGTTGCCTCCATATCCCAAAAGGACGGGGAGTGGTTGCGAAAAAAGTTAAATAAAGAACAATTGAACTTAGAAACAAAATATGAAAGCAAAGCGCCTTCGATTGCCAATTTTAGTTCAAGAGGCCCCGTTACAGTAAATTGGCATATTAAGCCGGATGTAGTTGCTCCTGGAACTCAAATTGTAAGCACAGTCCCGGGCGGGTATCGAGCTTTACAAGGAACAAGTATGGCTGCTCCTCATGTAAGCGGTGTGGTCGCTCTCATCAAAGAAGCAAGACCCATGTGGACCAATCAGCAAATATTTGGGGCAATAAAAACAACGGCATTACGTATGGATGCAGATCAAGAGCCTTTGTCTCCGACCATCCAAGGTATGGGACTTATTCGCCCAAAGGAAGCGATTGAAACAAAAACAATCATCGATGACCCGCAATTAACTTTCGGCCAGGTTCATTCTTATAGCGAAACAAAAACAGAACAAATCGTAATTGAAAATACAACAGATGAGCCTCAAACCTACTATTTTGATAATCCATATAAACAGCCTGGAATAAGCTGGAACCTGCCTCCTTCAATCACGGTAGCTCCTCATAAGAAACAGAAGCTGTCGCTTGAAATAAAAATAACTTCTCCGCAAATTGAGGAGGGTGTGCATCAAGGCTGGATCACCATGCGACAAAAAGATACAGCATACCATATGCCGTATTTATTTGTTAATCAAGCAGCGGATAACCCAAAGACAATGGGATTTGAATTTGTACTACAGCCTTTATCAACCGATGCCTTTAACTACCGTTTTTATATGACAGAACCAGCGGAAAAAGTGGAAGTCGATTTGTATCATCCAGATACACTTCTGTTTGACCGTCAATTGCTAGAACTTAAGGACGTCAAGGCAGGAGTCAACGAAGGGGAAATGGATCGAGGAACAGTAGGTAAATCAGGGTATTATTATGCTGTTATTTCCGTAACGCTTAAAACTGGGGATTTGGCGAGTTATGAAGCGATGATTTATGTACCACCTCAAGGTGTAAATGGGAACTGACTATTATTTCCTTTTGTTCACAAATTCGTCACTCTTTAGACACGAAAAATACACTATACTAGTGAGTAGGATTTTTTGTTCCGCAAAGACAAAAAATCCTAAAATTTACCATTTCTAATTATCTCAAAACATGCAAATTATGCTTGAAATCAATTGACATTAAGGGATCGCTCATGTAAACTTGCTAAGTGTGGAATGGTAGTGGTTTCATAACTTTTATTGCGTTAATTTTATGGCTATCATTCACCTGTTCATTTGTTCACATTAACTTCATAGTATAGTAAGAAAAGTTATAGTATACTATGAAGATGGATCTTTTTTTTACATACGAATTCCTTATTTTGAGCGTAAAGCTGTTTCTATGTAAGCATAGCGTTTTACGAATGTACATGCTGTATCATAGGCAAGGGAAGAGGAAATTATGTCGGATTACAAAAAAATGGTTGCGCGACAGCAGAAATGGATGTTCTATCTTCTCGCAATTTTTGTTATAGGAGCTGGCTTTACGCCGTATGTACAGATCTTTCTTGGTTTGTTACTTGGCTCATCTATCAGCTTTTATAACTTGTATCTACTCCAAAAGAAAGTAGCGTTGTTTGGTGATGCAGTCACGAACAATCAAAAGGTAAAATCCTTGGGAACGCTATCACGAATGGCGGCTGCCATTCTAGCGACCTTAATCGCCATTCGGTTTGATGACTACTTTCAAATCATTGCTGTGATTATTGGATTAATGACATCCTATCTTGTCATTATGATAGATTTTGCTCTAAGTAACTTTAAACAATCGAACAAGAAGGAGGGGTGAATAACGTGAATCATACTGCACCAATAGCAGAGGACCTATTTGGCATTTCCTGGTTCGACGTCAACTTGGCGAATCTTTTTATGGTAGCTGTTTCTTCTGCCATCGTGTTTATACTTAGTGTTATTGCAAGCCGTAAATTGCAAATGAAGCCAACCGGTTTACAAAATTTTATGGAATGGATTGTCGAATTCGTAAAAGGGATTATTAGCGACACCATGGATTGGAAAACCGGAAAAGTATTCCTCCCGCTTGGTCTAACATTAATTACGTATATTTTAGTAAGTAACTTGCTGGGGGTAGCCACAGTTGGGGTAATTGGTCATGATTTATGGTGGAAATCACCGACGGCTGATGCAACATTAACATTAACGCTATCAGGCATGGTTGTTCTGTTAACACATTTTTATGGCATTAAAATTCGAGGGATGAAGCATTATTTGAAAGGTTATGTTAGCCCATCACCAATTATGCTCCCTTTTAAAATTATTGAAGAATTTACCAACACATTAACGTTAGGTCTGCGACTATTTGGTAATATTTATGCAGGAGAAGTGTTGCTTGGATTACTTGTGTCGCTTGCGATAAAGGGCCCTCCATTGGGTTTCATTTTTGCAGCCGTTCCAATGCTTGCATGGCAAGGGTTTAGTTTGTTTATTGGAGGAATTCAAGCATTTGTGTTTACGATGTTAACAATGGTGTATTTGTCTCATAAAGTGAGCAGCGACCATTAAATAAAAACATAAAAATATAAGGTTTATAATAAAAGGAGGAAATATGAATGGGAGCTTTAGCAGCAGCAATAGCAATTGGTTTGGCAGCGTTAGGCGCTGGTTTTGGTAACGGAATGATCGTTAGTAAAACAGTTGAAGGGATTGCTCGCCAGCCAGAATTAAAAGGTTCATTACAAGGTACCATGTTTGTCGGGGTAGCACTAGTTGAGGCGATTCCTATTATCGCAGCGGTAATCGCATTTATGGCTATTTTTATGTAAACTTTCATAATTTAAGATGGCGAGGATTAGTTTAACAGTCTTCGCCATTCCTTTATGGGATTTATTAACGAAATAGTTTGAAGATGTTACCGATCACGAAAGGAGTGAAATTAGTGTATTCATACATCGATGTATTAACAGTAGGTGCCGGTGTTGGGGGCTTAAGAGTAATCGATATGGGAATTCAATTATTCTTTTTCCTTCTTTTACTATTCTTAGTAAAGAAATTTGCATGGGGCCCTGTCATGAATATGATGCAAAAGCGTGAAGAATATGTAGCCAATGAGATAGAAGCAGCCGAAAAGAGCCGCATTGATGCGGAAAAAGCTTCTAAAGAAGCTCATGAACGCTTAAAGCAAATGAAGCAGGAAGCGCAAAAAATTATTGAGGATGCAAAAGAGGCGGGGCAAAAACAAGAGCAAGAAATTATCAGAGCCGCCCGTGATGAAGCTAATCGTCTTAAAGAGTCTGCACAAGCTGACATCCAAAATGAAAAAGAGAAAGCATTACAAGCATTACAAGATAAAGTTGCATCATTATCCGTATTGATTGCAACCAAAGTGATTGAAAAAGAGATCGATGAGAAAGATCAAGAAAAACTTATTCATGAATACATTAAAGAGGTAGGAGAAGAGCTATGAGTCATGAAACGGTAGCAAAGCGTTATGCGGATGCTCTTTTCCAGCTTGGTCAAGAAAATGGAACACTTGATGTACTAGCTCAAGAAATGAAAGTGGTAAAAAAAGCGTTTCAAGACAATGAAAATCTTTATACATTCCTCGTGCATCCTCGTATAAGCAATGCGAAGAAGCAACAATTTTTGCAAGATGTATTTCAACAGGCGCAAAAGGAAGTAGTGAACACTTTGCAGTTACTAGTCCAGCGTCATCGGATCGAATTACTTCCGGCAATTGTTGATCATTTTATCCAGCTAGTAAATGATGCGAAGGGAATTGCAGCTGCAACCGTATATTCTGTTCGAGCATTGTCAGAGGAGGAGTGCCGACAATTGGAGCTTAGCTTTGCAAAGCGATTTGCTAAAAGAGCGATTGAACTAAATAATGTTGTCGATCCTTCATTAATTGGCGGTATGAAAATCCGTGTTGGCAATACGATTTATGACGGCTCCGTTAGTGGCATGCTAAAACGAATAGAGCGAAATATTGTGACTGCAAACAAATGAAGATAGGGGTGAAATGGTATGAGCATCAAAGCAGAAGAAATTAGCAGTCTGATCAAACAGCAAATTCAAACATTTGATACAGACATTGAAGTTAGCGATGTCGGCACAGTAATTGAAATTGGTGACGGTATTGCACGTGCTCATGGCTTGGATAACGCCATGGCCGGAGAACTACTTGAGTTTTCAAATGGCGTCATGGGCTTAGCACAAAACCTGGAAGAAAGCAATGTAGGGATTGTTATTTTAGGTCCTTACACAGAGATAAAAGAAGGCGACGAAGTTCGCCGTACAGGACGGATTATGCAAGTACCTGTTGGAGAGGAATTAATTGGTCGCGTGGTAAATCCATTAGGACAGCCATTGGACGGTAAGGGTGCGATAGAAGCAACGAAAACACGTCCAATTGAATCGCCGGCACCAGGTGTAATGGATCGTAAATCCGTTGATGAACCATTACAAACAGGTATTAAAGCGATTGATGCGCTCGTTCCGATTGGTAGAGGACAACGTGAATTAATTATCGGAGACCGCCAAACAGGTAAAACGACGGTGGCAGTGGACACTATCTTGAACCAGGCAGATCAAGATATGATTTGTATTTATGTAGCCATCGGCCAGAAAGACTCTACTGTAAGAGGTACCGTAGAAACTTTCCGACGTCATGGCGCATTAGATTATACCATCGTTGTGTCGGCTGGTGCTTCTGATCCGGCTCCGTTATTATACTTAGCTCCATATGCAGGTGTTGCTATGGGAGAAGAATTTATGTATAACGGCAAGCACGTGCTTGTAGTTTATGATGATTTGTCGAAGCAGGCTGTAGCTTATCGTGAGCTTTCCTTGCTATTGCGTCGTCCGCCTGGTCGTGAAGCATTCCCAGGTGACGTATTCTATATTCACTCTCGTTTATTGGAGCGTGCAGCCAAGCTAAGTGATGCAAAGGGTGGCGGTTCTTTAACTGCATTGCCATTTGTGGAGACGCAAGCTGGTGATATTGCTGCGTATATCCCAACGAACGTTATTTCCATTACTGATGGACAGATTTTCTTGCAATCAGATCTATTCTTCTCCGGTGTTCGTCCGGCGATTAACGCTGGTTTATCGGTTTCACGTGTTGGTGGATCAGCTCAAATTAAGGCGATGAAAAAAGTCGCAGGTACATTACGTTTGGACTTGGCTTCCTATCGTGAATTGGAGGCATTCTCGCAATTCGGTTCAGATCTTGATAAAGCAACCCAAGCCAAATTAAATCGTGGACAACGAACAGTTGAAATATTAAAGCAAGGTTTGCATAAACCAATGCCTGTAGAAAAACAGGTTATGAGTCTTTATGCACTTACAAAAGGATTCCTGGATGATATTGCTGTTGAAGATATTCTTCGCTTTGAGGAAGAAATGAATACATGGCTTGATAATAATCGTAAAGAGTTATTAACGTCCATTCGTGAAACAGGAAAATTACCAGATGAGGCAGAAATGAATGAAGCGATTGAAGCTTTCAAAAAAACATTTTTGCCATCTGAAGGATAAGGTATCATAGCGCGTAACCTTTTATGAGAAAGGGCGGTGAACGAGCTTGGCATCACTAAGAGATATTAAGGGTAGAATTAATTCTACCAAGAAAACAAGAAAAATTACTTCTGCTATGCAAATGGTTTCAGCTTCTAAAATGACAAAAGCAGAGCAAAATACAAAAGCTTTTGAACCATACAGTAAAAAAATTCAAGAAGTTATGGCCCATATCGCAAATTCTGCTACAGAGACGTCCCACCCGATGTTAGAAAAGCGGGAAGTTAAAAAGACTGGTTATATGGTCATTACAGCGGATAAAGGTTTGGTGGGCGCTTATAACAGTAATGTGTTAAAAGCACTCTACCAAAAAATCCAGCAGCGCCATCAGTCAAAGGATGAATACACCATTATAGCTATTGGGCGTATGGGATATGAATTTTGTAAAAAAATGGATCTTCCAATTGCCCAAAGTATCATTGGCATTGGTGATCAGCCTGATTTTGCAGATATAAAAGAAATTGCCTCGGAAACGGTGCAATTATATGAGGATGAAGAAATTGATGAACTGCACATCATATATAACCATTATGTTAGTGCAATCTCCCAGCAGGTAACGACAACCCAACTGTTGCCGATTACCAATTTAGGTGAGCATAACAATACTTCTTCCTTCCATGATGAATATGAATATGAGCCCAATGAAGAGCAAATTCTTGGCGTGCTTTTACCACAATATGCAGAAAGCCTTATTTATGGTGCATTATTGGATGGGAAAGCAAGTGAACACGCGGCTAGTATGACAGCAATGAAAAGTGCTACAGATAATGCTGGAGAGCTTATTGATAAGTTAACATTAACTTACAACCGTGTGCGTCAAGCTGCAATTACACAGGAAATAACGGAAATTAGTGGAGGAGTAGCTGCGCTTGAATAAGCTTCTTCGATGATTTCAGGAAAGTACGTTAGGAGGGAAATCGATGAGCAAAGGACGTATTACACAAGTAATGGGACCTGTCGTTGACGTGAAATTCGCTGATGGTCAGCTTCCCGATATTAATAACGCTCTTGTTGTTAAAATAGCTGATGACTCAGCTGATACAGCCAAAGAGCTTACCTTAGAAGTTGCGCTTCATTTAGGTGATAATAGCGTTCGTACCATTGCCATGTCATCAACAGATGGTTTAAGACGTGGATTAGAAGTTGAGGATAAAGGAAGTCCGATTTCGGTTCCAGTTGGCGATGTAACATTGGGTAGAGTATTTAATGTACTTGGAGACAATATTGATTTGGATGAACCTTTGGGAGCAGATGTACGTCGCGACCCAATTCATCGACAGTCACCAGATTTTGAAGATCTAACAACGGAAACAGAAATTTTGGAAACAGGGATTAAAGTAGTAGACTTATTAGCGCCTTATGTAAAAGGTGGTAAAATTGGTCTGTTTGGTGGAGCCGGTGTTGGAAAAACAGTACTTATTCAAGAACTGATCAATAATATAGCCCAAGAACATGGAGGTATTTCTGTGTTTGCGGGTGTTGGTGAACGTACACGTGAAGGAAACGACCTTTATTATGAAATGAAAGATTCTGGAGTTATTGCAAAAACAGCTATGGTATTTGGGCAAATGAACGAACCGCCTGGGGCTCGTATGCGTGTTGCGCTAACTGGATTAACCATGGCAGAATACTTCCGTGATGAACAGGGGCAAGACGTATTGTTATTTATCGACAATATCTTCCGTTTTACCCAAGCAGGATCTGAGGTATCTGCTTTGTTAGGACGTATGCCTTCTGCCGTTGGTTACCAACCGACGTTGGCAACAGAAATGGGACAATTGCAGGAACGTATTACATCTACGAAAAAAGGTTCTGTTACATCGATACAGGCCATTTATGTACCAGCAGATGACTATACAGACCCTGCACCAGCAACAACATTTGCCCACTTAGATGCTACAACTAACCTTGACCGTGGTTTATCGGAACAAGGGATATATCCTGCGGTAGACCCGCTTGCATCAACTTCACGTGCATTAGACCCTGAGGTTGTTGGACAAGAGCATTATGAAGTAGCTGTCGAAGTACAAAAAACATTGCAACGTTACCGTGAATTACAAGATATTATTGCGATTTTAGGAATGGATGAATTAAGCGATGAAGATAAGCTCGTTGTAGCGCGAGCACGTCGGATTCAGTTCTTCCTATCACAAAACTTCCACGTTGCGGAACAATTTACAGGCCAAAAAGGTTCTTATGTACCTGTAGAAGAGACTGTAAAAGGATTTAAGGAAATTCTTGATGGGAAGCATGATGATCTACCAGAAGACGCCTTCCGTTTAGTAGGTCGCATTGAGGAAGTAGTAGAAAAAGCAAAAGGCATGGAATAAGAGACATGAAAGGAATCAGATAATCAAACTTGATCATTTGGAACGGTTAATGAATTCAATGATTCATTGACCGCCTTCATGTCAAGTTAAGGAGGGGTTGCTTTGAAAACACTAACTGTGAGTGTTGTTACTCCTGACGGTCCAGTATTAGAAGATGATTATGAGATGGTTAGTTGTAAAGCCGAAAGTGGAGAGTTAGGTATTTTACCTGGGCATATACCTTTAGTTGCGCCATTGTCGATTAATGCGGTACGTTTGAAACGTGAAAACCATGTAGACAAATTAGCGGTTAATGGCGGCTTTATGGAAGTTCGTCCAGATAAAGTGACCATTTTAGCGCAATCAGCGGAAAAACCATCAGACATTGATATTGATCGAGCTCAACGAGCAAAAGAGCGAGCTGAACGCCGTCTCCAATCAAAACAAGATGATATTGATACGTTAAGAGCGGAATTAGCTCTTCGTAGAGCTATAAATCGACTAAGTGTCAGCAGTTAATCGAAAAATCTCTTATAACAAATAGTTATAGGAGATTTTTTGTCGTTAGGTAAATGATCATATTCTCTAGCCGTGCATACATGATTGTAAAAGTGATACATGTCCACTAGTTTTAGCGTTCAAGTAGATGTAAGCCTCCAAGTTCTTCCTGTGGCAAGATATCGGCTCAAATTTAAAGGCAGGGCGCAGAGTGTCCGATGAAATCCAATATAAACCTTAGTTTATTCGTTTTGAAAAATAGGAGGAATGCTAATTTATGGTTCAATTTATATTTTAAACTTTTCGGCTATGTTTGGTATTAAATGGAAATTAGCCGAAGTTCACAACTTTTTCGCCGAAGTTCACAATTTACCAACATATTAACAGCGTAGTTCAGCAAGAAGTTTTTCAAATACAATAAATTATCTAGTTAGAAGAAAAGTCTATCGGAGAAATAATCAAGGAATAATACCCGTATAGGACTATCAAAATTTGCAAATCATTTTTCTCGGTTGTAATATGACGTAAAACTCTACTTCAAGATTAAAATAGGAGAGATACAGCATGACATTCCATCCTTATGGTGAGTGACTCCTGATGCTAAGCAGTCAAGTACCCTTTAGTTGATGAGCGAATTTGTGGCTGGAGTGGCAGAGTATGTCCGATTGAAGAGCGACTTTTTGATTGAAGCGGACGAATACTTGGATTGATTGGCGACTTCTGATGCTAAGCGGATAAAACCCCCGATTGATCAACAACTTTATCAGTAATATGGGCTCTACATTTCCATTTCGTTAAATTTAGGGCAGGATGTTTAAATCGTAGTGGCGCTGTAACAGGACAAGGAAAGCTATGTCAGCGACGCATCGAACGCCGAACTAGGGTGCTTCTCTTTCAAGCCACCTGATGACCTCTAGCTTTGAACTGTTTGCTCCATACAGGAAGACCTATGTAATGTTTCACTTTAATTTTTCTTCAAATCTTCCGTTTTTATGTTGCGAATAGAACAAATTCCCTTTTGTTCGTATATAAAGAACAATTTTCCCAAGGAGATTTTAAAAAGATTTTGTATTACTTTTAGTGTTTAATGATGAGATTTAATAAAGCTTGATAGAGGATAAAACGATCATCTTAATATAATGCAAACAACATTAGCAACTTTGATATTGGAAATTTATTCCTAAATAATAACCATCTATCCCGTATGTAAGGTGGTCTAAGCCTCCCGCTTTAGGAGTTGGATAATCTGTACTGCAACAAGTCTAAGTGGGAGATACCAGCACCTAATTGCCCTATTTCGTAAGTGGCTTTTAGGTCATACCATTCTGATACTAACATTCATGAGGAATAAATGAAGCCCCCGCTGATTGAAGATTTACTTTATACTTTTGGAAGTCTTATAAAAGTAAACTAAATCACATTATATGTCTTAGAAAATGTCGATATTTCCCGGGAAATGCAATAGATTTGTCTAATTTGGATATGAAGAAAAAATTAACCAACAGATAAATTTATTTCACGAGCAGAGTAAATAAACCTTATCTTCTACTTCAGCTAGTGTATATTAAGGTGAGTTGATCCATTTGTAAGTAACATGTCAGCTTCTATTCAGAGACCTTTTGATGACATACTCTTGTGTAAAAATCAGTCGAATATGGGAAAGATACAGACCGAAGTTTTACTTTAATTGTCCAAGGCATGTGCCACTCTGTTTTTTTGTCTGAAGTACTGCACTTTGTAGTTAAGAATGGACAATTTTTTGTTATTTAGGATCGGATAGTTTTGCCACACCCCTTCTTTTGAATTGACTTTTTTTCTTATCCATGGCAAAGTATCTATTAGTGCTATTGAAAAAATTATTGAATCAGATGGATATCTGCTTGAATAACAGTAAAGAAATATTGCTGCTGTTAAAGGAGATGGACATGTATGGAAGTAAAACGATTGCTCAGCAAGTAAGGAAACGCTGTGTCACTGTTAAAGTACTTTTTGAATGTCTTTTTTACACAAAGTATAAGATTTTTTTGGTTTATAGTATAAGAAAAACAAAGGCTTCCGCCATAAGACTTGGCGACAAGCCAAGTTTTTCTAATAGCAATTTATAAAGGTGGTTCGTATGTTTTCACTAGGCCAACAGGCGATAATTAGTCTTATCTCACATCTTTTATTTATATACTTGACTTGGAGATTGATGATGACCATTAACTTTGAGCCAATAATCAAAAAAGGAAGAGCGAAAGAAGCGCAAATATTAATTTTGTTTTTAACCATTGTGATTGGAACAGGTGTCAGCCGCTTCTTTTTGGAAGTGCTACAGTGGTCCAGAGATTTAAATCATTTATTTTAATTTCCTGATCTGAATACTTGTATATTGGGGAATAAAAAGACTGTCAGCATTTGTATGGTATGCTTTTGTATCTCCCAGTTCATACTATTATTAAGAAATAGTTGGATATGGGGGATTTTATTGTGAAAAAGTCTATTATTCTAGCAATTTTATGTATGTTTGTAGCAAATAATATTGGAATGGATCCAAGTGAAGAAAGCAGAAATGAACTGATGGATCTAGCTCAATTTATGATGACTGAAAATGCACCAATACAAGAATGGCAAACAACATGGAAAGAATCCATTTCTCCTGAAAGAAAAGATGCATTAGTGAAAATGTTGAGTCGTAAATACGAAAAAAGTGTGACAAAAGACGAAAAGAAGGTTAAAATTTCTTTTAAAAACCGCCATATATCTAAGGGAATAAACGTATTATTTAATGTAGTCATTCCGCGTCACGGAAACGCTTCTGCAGAATTTATTGCCGTAATAAGCGGGAATGGTTGGAATTCCAATACGGAAGAAAATTATACTCTCATAAACCAAAGCTTTATGAACAAGTATTTCACAAATTCTGTAAGGAGATTTGCTTGTCTGACGACTAGAGGAAATGATATAATTAATGGTGATTATTTTTTAACCAAATTGACAAATTATTTTCAAGTAGAACAAATACAGACACAATTCGATACAGTAGAACAATCTACACATAAAAAAATTATTTACGGGTATACACCATTGTGGAAACAACGTATTTCCATCGAAGATGCACCTATGAATATACAAATTGCAGTCGAAGAAAACGGATCGGACAATCCTACATACATGATAGGAACACCTATCCTAATAAATGAATATTAATATAATGAAATTGGATCTGAAGGAGATTTGAAATATGGAAAAAATCATCGTAAGAGGCGGACACCAATTGAAAGGCACTGTGAAAGTGGAAGGTGCTAAAAATGCTGTGCTCCCTGTCATTGCCGCTAGTCTTATTGCAAGTGAAGGAAAAAGTGTCATTAAAGATGTTCCTGAACTGGCTGATGTATATACAATAAATCAAGTACTAAAAAATATGAATGCAGATGTACATTTTGAAAACAACACAGTAACGGTAGATGCTTCAAATCACTTAACGACAGAGGCACCGTTTGAATATGTAAGAAAAATGCGTGCTTCTGTTCTCGTAATCGGACCTTTGTTAGCACGTTACGGGCATGCAAAAGTTGCCATGCCAGGTGGCTGTGCAATTGGTTCCAGACCAATTGATTTGCATTTAAAAGGTTTTGAAGCAATGGGTGCTGAAACTCATGTTGGGAATGGCTTTGTTGAACTTAATGTCAACAAGCGTCTTAAAGGTGCAAAAATTTATTTAGATATGCCAAGTGTTGGGGCGACTGAAAATATTATGATGGCAGCAGCACTAGCAGAAGGAAAAACAATTATAGAAAATTGTGCCAAAGAACCAGAAATTGTTGATTTGGCAAATTACCTCAATAAGATGGGTGCCAAAATAGTTGGTGCGGGAACGGAAACGATCCGTATTGAAGGCGTTGAAAAATTGCGCGGCGTGGAACATTCAATTATACCTGATCGTGTAGAAGCTGGTACGTTTATGGTGGCTGCGGCAATTACACAAGGAAATGTATTGATTGAAAATGCAGTTTCAGAACACTTGCGCTCCGTAATTTCCAAACTGGAAGAAATGAATGTTATTGTGAAGGAAGAAGCTAATGGAATACGAGTTATTGGTCCTAAACAGTTAAAAGCAACCGACATAAAAACATTACCTCACCCTGGGTTTCCTACAGATATGCAATCACAAATGATGGCGTTAATGCTAGTTGCTCAAGGTACAAGTGTCATTACGGAAACCGTGTTTGAAAACCGCTTTATGCATGTGGAAGAGTTTCGTCGTATGAATGCTAAGATGAAAATTGAAGGCCATAGTGTGATTATGGAAGGACCTAGCGATCTTCAAGGAGCAGAAGTAGCAGCGACAGATTTGCGTGCAGCAGCAGCACTTGTATTAGCTGGATTGGCAGCGGAAGGTGTAACCCGAGTAACGGAGTTAAAGCACCTTGATCGTGGGTATGTGAACTTTGCCGGAAAATTGGCAGCTCTAGGTGCAGATGTGGAAAGGGTAGATGAAAAGGGGAATGCTGTATCGCCTCTTATCCAAGTGGAGCCAATCCATCATTCAATAGCAGCAGAGCTTTCATAATCTGCTAGTAATAAGTATGTAGGATGCATTCATTCATATTTCGAATAGAAGTCGTGTGAAAAACAGATGAAGGCTTTTTTCAAATCATCTGTTTTTTTGTATGTCATAATTGCTGTGAAGTTTATTCTTTAAATTCCGACTTTTCATTTTAGTATATTTATGGTAAAATTTAAGAAAATTTTAACCCTAAGGAGAAAGAAAAAATGAAATTATATTTATCCGTAGATATGGAAGGAATCACTGGCTTACCAGATGAAACATTTGTCAAAGCAAATATGCATAATTATGAACGATCAAGAAAAATCATGACTGAAGAGACAAATGTAGTCATTCGTAATGCATTGGATAATGGCTGCACAGGGATTTTAGTTAATGACAGCCATTCGAAGATGAATAACATACTTATTGAAGACCTACATCCAGATGCACAGCTTATTACTGGTGAGGTAAAACCATTTTCAATGATGCATGGACTAGATAATACGTTTGATGGAGCCATGTTTATTGGGTACCACGCACGCGCTGGCAAATTTGGCGTGATGTCTCATACAATGATTCAAGCAGTAAGAACGATGTATATAAACGATCAAGAAATTGGTGAAATGGGATTGAATGCCTATCTCGCAGGGTATTATGGTGTCCCGGTAATAGCCGTTACTGGCGATGACCAGGCAGCAAAAGAAGCGGAAGCACTTATCCCAAACGTGAAAACGGCAGCTGTAAAAGAGACGATATCAAGATCGTCTGTCAAAAGTTTAACACCTAAAAAAGCGGCGAAACTTTTAACAGAAAAGATAACGGAAGCAATACAGCAGCGTGATAGTATCTCACCACTAATTCCACCAAGTAACCCGATTTTGCGAGTGGAGTTTGCCAATTATGGGCAAGCAGAATGGGCTAATCTAATGCCTGGTACAGAGATAGAAACAGGAACTACAATTGTGAGGTTTCAGGCGCAAGATATGCTAGAAGCATATCAGGCAATGCTTGTGATGACAGAACTGGCAATGATAACTAAATTTTCGTAGGAGGAGGCATATGCTACGTTATGTAGGAAAGCGCTTACTTATGATGCTGCTGACACTATGGGTGATTGTTTCACTAACTTTTGTTTTAATGGTTACGATACCAGGATCTCCATTTAATAGTGAACGTGGAACGAATGAAGCCGTTCAGGCAAATTTGGAAGCGCATTACAATTTGGATGAGCCTTATATTGTGCAATATGTTCTATACTTGAAATCTATTGCTACTTTCGATTTTGGTCCATCCATCAAACAACCATCGCAAACGGTAAATGATATGCTCGGACGGGGCTTTCCCATCTCTTTTGAACTTGGAATAATTACGATAATTGTCGCTGTTATATCTGGTGTGACTTTAGGTATCTTTGCGGCATTAAAGCATAATCAAATAATTGACTACTTAGCAATGGGCTTTGCTGTATTAGGTATTTCGATTCCAAACTTTGTGTTAGCTACCCTGCTTATTCAGCAATTGGCGGTAAATCTAGAGTGGTTTCCAGTGGCAAGGTGGTTAAGTCCAACACATATGATTTTACCAGTTACCGCACTTGCTACTGGACCTATGGCTATTATTGCTAGATTGACGAGATCGACAATGCTGGAAGTTTTAACGCAAGACTATATAAAAATGGCACGTGCTAAAGGGTTAGCACCATGGAAAATTATTTGTAAACATGCTTTAAAAAACGCGTTAATGCCTGTAGTTACGATTATGGGCACACTGCTAGCAGGAATTTTAACTGGTACGTTTGTAATCGAGAAAATATTCGCTGTACCGGGGATGGGAAAATATTTTGTAGAAAGTATTAATCAACGTGACTATCCTGTCATTATGGGAACAACGGTATTTTACAGTGCATTTTTAATTATCATGTTATTCCTTGTTGATATTGCATACGGCATACTAGACCCGCGTATAAAGTTCCATAAGAAAGGCGGGAAGTAATGAAAACAAAATGGGTGGATCAAGCAAGGCAAGAACCTGTTCAAGCTTCCGAGGTACCAGATGCATGGTTTGCGTGGAAAGAGCAGGATAATTCTGCATTAGAAGCTGTATCAAGACCATCTTTATCGTATTGGAAGGATGCTTGGAGAAGATTAATTCAAAATAAACTGGCAATGACGGGATTCGTGTTTTTAGTGTTACTTGCTATTTTTGCAATATTTGCACCGATTCTTTCTCCTTATGAAGTTAATAAACAAGATTTACCAAACCAGTATCAGCCACCTTCTCAAGAACATTGGTTTGGAACAGATAATGGTGGTAGAGATGTTTTTACTCGTACCTGGTATGGAGCGCGAATTTCCTTGTTTGTTGGATTAATGGCAGCTTTAATTGATTTTACGATTGGCATTATATATGGCGGTTTATCAGGGTATAAAGGTGGACGAACTGATCATATTATGATGCGCATTATTGAAGTATTATATGGGCTTCCATATTTGCTAGTCGTTATTTTATTACTAGTCGTGCTTGGTCCGAGCTTAAGTACCATTATTCTTGCTCTAACCGTTACAGGATGGGTCGGAATGGCGCGAATTGTGCGCGGGCAAGTTCTACAAATTAAAAATTATGAATTTGTACTTGCCTCCAAATCATTCGGCGCAAAAACATCACGCATCATCCGGAAAAACTTATTGCCAAATACGATGGGTCCGATTATTGTGCAAATGACGTTAACCGTTCCTAGTGCTATCTTTGCGGAAGCATTTTTAAGCTTTCTTGGACTTGGCATTCAGGCTCCATTTGCTAGCTGGGGTGTGATGGCAAATGATTCCTTAGGCTCAATCCTGTCTGGGCATTGGTGGACATTGTTTTTTCCAGCATTCTTCATTTCTTTTACGATGTTTGCATTTAATGTATTAGGGGATGGGCTTCAGGATGCACTTGATCCGAAGCTGCGAAAGTAGGTGGACAGATGGAGACATTACTTGAAGTTAAAGACTTACACGTAACTTTTTCAACCTATGGTGGAACTGTCAAAGCTGTTCGAGGTGTTTATTTTCACTTGAATAAAGGAGAAACGCTAGCAATTGTAGGTGAATCAGGCTGTGGAAAGAGTGTGACCTCGCAAGCAATTATGCGGCTGATTCCAGAGCCGCCAGGAAAAATTATCAAGGGCGAGGTGATTTTTAAAGGTAAGGATTTAGCAAGCTATACCGAAAAGCAGATGCGCTCTATACGTGGTGTGGACATATCGATGATCTTTCAGGATCCAATGACAGCTCTAAATCCGACACTCACCATCGGCACACAACTTATGGAAGGCTTGCGAGAGCATCAGGCTGTTAGCGCAGAAGAGGCAAAAATAAAAGCTTTAGAAATGATGCATTTAGTCGGTATACCGAATCCTAAGGAACGCTTAAAGCAATACCCGCACCAATTCAGCGGTGGTATGCGGCAACGGATTGTTATCGCAATGGCGTTAATTTGCGAGCCTGAATTACTGATTGCTGATGAGCCTACAACAGCATTAGATGTGACCATACAAGCGCAAATCCTTGAATTATTTGGTCATATTCAAGCAACGACAGGGGTGTCGATTATCCTTATCACACATGACTTAGGTGTCGTAGCTAAAATAGCAGATCGGATCGCTGTCATGTACGCTGGAAAAATCATCGAAACGGGAACGAAATATGACATATTTTATGATGCGCAGCACCCCTATACGAAAGGTCTGTTAAAATCGGTTCCCCGGCTTGATTTAAAGGAGGAAAGATTAACACCAATTGACGGTACGCCACCAGATTTATTCTCACCACCACGAGGATGTCCGTTTACACCGAGATGTCCATTGGCGATGGAGGTGTGTGATAAAGTTTACCCCGTGACGACTGAGCGCAGCAGATCACATCAAGTAGATTGCTGGTTACAGGACGAACGGGCGCAACAACTTTTGGCTCGTACAGCCAACCAATAAAAGGGGGAGAGTCGATGAAGAAGGGCTTGCTTTACTTAATGGGAGTCTTGGTATTTCTTGTTTTAGCTGCTTGTACAGCGAAAGAAAGTGCTGGTACAGAAGAGGAAAATGGAGCAGCAAATGAGAAGAAAGCGGAAGGGGAGAAGATCCTTCAGCTGAATAATGGGGAAGAGCCAACGTCTTTTGATCCAGCAATAGGGTTTGATAATGTTTCTTGGAACGCATTAAATAATTTGATGGAAGGGCTGACTCGACTAGGAGAAGACCATACACCGCAGCCAGCAGTTGCCGAGGAATGGGAAGTTTCCGAGGATGGAACAACATATACGTTTCAGTTACGTGAAGATGCTAATTGGTCCAATGGCGATCCGGTCGTAGCAGAAGATTTTATTTATGCTTGGGAGCGATTGTTAAATCCTGAAACAGGTTCATCAGCTGGATTTCTCGGTTACTTTATTAAAGGCGGAGAAGCTTTTAATAGTGGGGAAGGATCTGCAGACGATTTAGGAATAACAGCAGTGGATGAAAAGACACTTAAAGTAGAATTGGAAAACCCAACAGGATTCTTCTTACATGTATTAACAAATCCAGCTTTTTTTCCAGTAAATCATAAAGTAGCTGAAGAAAACCCAGAGTGGCATGCTGAAGCAGAGTCATTTGTTGCAAATGGACCGTTTAAGCTGGAATCCTGGGAACATGATAATGAGATGATGTTTACGAAAAATGAAGAATACTGGGATGTGGATAATGTACGCTTAGACGGCGTCCATTGGGTGATGGTCAATGATATTAATACGGAATATCAAATGTTTGAACGAGGAGAGTTAGATTCAGCCGAAATCCCTGCAGAATTATCCGATCAGGTAATAGATGGTGATAATGTGCAGATTGTTGATCAAGGTGGGTTAGAGTTTTATCGATTTAATGTTACCGAGGAGCCATTTCAAAATGCAAAGATAAGAAAGGCGTTCGCTTTAGCTGTTGATCAGGAAAATATCGCTGAATATGTCGTGAAAAATAAGGTGAAGCCTGCTCATGGGTTTGTCTCTCCAGGGTTTACCAATCCTAGTGGAGAAGACTTCCGTGATGTTAATGGAGAGATCGTTTCATTTGACCCAGAGGAAGCAAAGAAGCTATTGGAGGAAGGGATGCAGGAAGAAGGGTATGAGGAGCTTCCGAAAGTAACATTGTCCTATAATACGGAAAATGTTAATAAAGATGTAGCTGAAACAATTCAAGGGATGCTCAGTGAAAATATTGGGGTAGATGTGGAACTTGAAAACACGGAATGGAATGTTTTTTTAGAAGACCAAAAGGCTTTGAAGCACCAATTGTCCAGAAGTTCTTTTTTATATGATTATGCGGATCCAGTTAATTTCTTAGAGAGTTTTATTACAGGCTCTTATATGAATCGCACTGGCTGGTCAAATGAAACCTATGATGAATTAATAGTTAATGCAAAATCAGAAGCAGATGAAGCAAAGCGTTGGGAGTATATGTACGAAGCTGAAAAAATGCTTGCTGAGGAAATGCCGCTATTTCCAATTCGATATTATAATCAGGTAGAAGTATTACAAGAAGGAGTTACGAACATACTGCGTCATCCAGTAGGGTACCTTGATTTAAAGCATGCGGATAAACAATAACAGCATGAAGGGGACTTCGATAATATCATTTGATAGAGTCCCCTTTTGAAAAAAATGGGAGGGTAAATGGTGACTGAACAAACGTTTGATCAAACAGAGCGAGAGATTTATGTTGCCAGTGTTTCCGTAGCTACTGTATGGACAGATCCATCATCTGCTAGAGCGATAGATGAGCTTGCAATTAGCAACCCAGCTAACGTGGATGAATGGGTGAACCAACTAGATGATACACAAAAACTTGCGTTATGTGACGAAAATCGAATTCAAACGCAATTACTTTATGGAGAACGGGTCATGGTAACGAAGCGAACCGGAGATTGGGCTCATATTGTTATACCTTCCCAACCATCCCGTAAAGATAACAGAGGTTATCCGGGTTGGGTACCTGCTTGTCAAATAAAGAAAATGAATATCGCAGACTGGCAACAGCCAGTAAAAGCAGTAATTCGATCCTCATTCGCTTGGTTAACCTTTGACCATCAAGCCGCAATAAGTTTAAGTTATTTAACTATTTTACCAGTGAAAGCACATCATGAAGATGCGGTTACTGTCATTACACCACATGGTATTGGATATGTAGATACAAATGATGTCGAGCTATTTTCTAACATAGATGGTGTTCGGTATGGGAATGGAGAAGCAATTGTAGCGGTTGCCAAAAAATATGTAGGTCTGGAATATTTCTGGGGCGGGATGAGTACTTTAGGCTTTGATTGCTCTGGTCTAGCCTATGCTGCCCATAAAGCAAATGGGTACCAGATTGCTAGAGATGCAGGGGATCAAGCGACTGCCGGAATAGAAGTTCCATTAGAGAAGCTTCGACCTGGTGATTTACTTTTCTTCGCCTATGAAGAGGGAAAGGGGCGAATACACCATGTTGGAATTTATAGTGGAGACGGAACAATGTTACATGCCCCACAAACCGGAAAAGGAATTGAAAAAATAAGCATTGCAAATACAATCTATGAAACAGAGTTATGTACTGCTAGGCGCTATTGGCGGGAAGGGGGAACGGTACAAAATGGCGAAAGTAATCCTCGAAGTGAATCGTCTGCAGAAGTTTTTTGAGATTAGCAGAAATCAAACGCTACAGGCAGTCAACGATGTATCATTTCAGATAAGTCAAGGTGAGACCTTCGGGTTAGTTGGAGAGTCTGGCTGTGGTAAATCCACTATCGGACGAACAATTCTTGGATTATATGATAAAACCGCTGGTGAAGTTCTTTATGATGGCAAGGACATCCATGCTTTAAAAGAAAATGAAAAATTCCAGCTACACCGGAAGATGCAGATGATTTTTCAAGACCCTTATGCGTCATTAAATCCGCGCTCTACAGTGCAAGAGATTATTTCTGAACCAATGGAAGTGCATCACATTTATCGCCACAAACAGGAGATAAAAGAACGTGTGTATCAATTATTAGAAGAAGTTGGGCTGCAGCGAGAGCATGCTAATCGATATCCGCATGAATTCAGTGGCGGTCAACGCCAACGGATTGGCATTGCTAGGGCACTCGCTTTAGAACCTGATTTTATTATTGCAGATGAGCCTATATCGGCATTGGATGTTTCCGTACAGGCTCAAGTCGTGAATTTGTTGAAAGAAATTCAAAGTGAAAAAGGGTTAACGTTTTTATTTATTGCCCACGATTTATCCATGGTGAAACAGATTTCTGATCGGATTGGAGTGATGTATTTAGGAAATTTAGTTGAACTTACTCAAGCAGACGTGTTGTATGAAAGTCCGCTCCATCCTTATACGAAGGCACTACTATCTGCGATTCCGATTCCGGATCCAGTAGTGGAAGAAAAGAGGGAACGGATTATATTGCAAGGAGAATTACCAAGTCCCATTAGCCCACCGAGCGGGTGTGTGTTTCGGACGAGGTGTCCAAGGGCAATGAATATTTGTGAACAACAAAAACCATCATTCCGAGAAATAGAGCCGGAACATTATGTTGCTTGTCATCTTTATCAATGATGAAGATAGCAAGCAACTTCGGCAAAACCGTGTATACTTAACATGATAAGGGGTTGAAGTATGTTTATTTAGGTAAAAACAGAATTACCCAATAATTACAGATGATGCATATCCCCGTTCTGGATATATACTTCGCGCACTTAGGGTAGCTAGTGAGCTTCATCACGCTAACGCACTGCACTTGCGGGGTCTAACCGTTGCCCTTCCTTTCGTAGGAGTCTTTCCGCAGCAATTTAGTATATCATTCGCCTTTGGAGTTAATAGCATCATTATGTCCCAACCTCATTGCATCTTTCTCTTCCTGTGAGGTGATTGCCCTCGCTTGGCATCCTTGTTGTGTTACGCTTTCTTTTATCCCGCATATAAAGGCTGTAGACTCCCGTTTTAGGAGTTGGATAATCTGTACAGCAACAAGCCTAAGTAAGATAACAGCTACCTAAATGCCCTATTTTGTAAGAGGCCTTTAGGTCATACCTATGGAACTAACAAGCTTGTGGGAGATGAACGAAAACCTCCACGGCTTGAAGATTCTCTTTATAAAAGACGATTGCCTACCCCCTCTTTTTCCCCTCTGGTCAAATTCAAAAGTTTGCTTCCTCCAATCATTACATTACCTAACACTATTATATTGTAAATTTTAACAATACATTGTCCTCGCCTAATTTTTGGTTCTATTTTAAAAAACTCATGTATATATATCTTAATAGGACTGCTAGATTAAAATCATGTTGAAGGGGGTAGGCAATGAAACCTAGCAAATATTCAAAGAAAAGCGGATCTAAAGAGTGGAAGAAACGAAACGCACTATTGATGAAAAAAGTAAAAGCCAAGCAGCAAAATTCTATGCAGCAAAAACAATTAGTAAGACAGCCGCTAGCAAATAAAAAACAATGGCTTGCGCCCAAAAAACCTTATTATTTACAAAAAAAGTCAAGGCAGCTGCTGTGGAAAGTTCCTTCTGCCATTTTGTTAGTTTGCTTAATCACGATTATCCTTGTGGTCCCAACATTAATTGTTGTTCCCTATAGTAAGGGTGACGAAAAGGCGGCGAAAGCTCCACCAACAGCACATCGTGACAAAGCTCCTAAGCAAGATATCGAGTTAGGTAATTCCCCTTTCTCTGTGTCTGTTATGCGCTCCGGAGTAAACAAAGTGGAAGGTATCCCCTTAGAAGAGTATGTAGTTGGTGTTGTAGCTTCTGAAATGCCGGCAGATTTTGAACCAGAAGCATTAAAAGCACAGTCACTTGCTGCAAGAACATATATCGTTAACCAAAAGCTGCATGGCGGATCTGCCAAGAAAGATTCCGATGTCACGGATACGGTCCAGCATCAAGTATATAAGGACGAAGGACAATTACAAAAGCAGTGGGGAAGTGATTTCGATTGGAAAATGAAAAAGGTGAAAGAAGCGGTTTCGGAAACAAAAGGAGAAGTATTAACATATAAAGACGCACCAATTACCCCTGCTTTTTTCTCTACTAGTAATGGATATACGGAGAATTCTGAGGACTACTGGGAAAATAAGCTGCCATATTTACGTAGTGTGAAAAGTCCCTGGGATGAAGAATCACCTAAGTTTTTAGATCAAAAGACGTTTTCATTACAGCAATTGGAGGAAACATTAGAGGTGGACTTACCGAATCAATTTCCGCTTCCTGTTAATATAACCCGAACAGACAGCAATCGTGTGGAAGAACTTCAATTAGCAAAGCATGCTTTCTCTGGCAGAAAAATTAGAGAAAAGCTAGAATTGCGCTCCAGTGATTTTACTATCGAACAAAAAAACAACCACTTTATCTTTACAACGAAAGGGTTTGGTCATGGGATAGGAATGAGTCAATACGGGGCAAATGGTATGGCGAAAGAAGGAAAAACCTATCAAGATATTGTTCAATATTATTATCAGGATGTAAAAATAAGCACGATCAATGATACAGCCCCAACTCTCGTCGCAAAATAGGCGAGGTTTTTTTATTCCGAACGTAAGGCGCCGCAAAACTCTAACTGTCCACTTATGTTAAATTAGGGGGATATTGAGAAACAATGGTTTTTAATAGGTTACTTCGCATGATTAGTAGTAAAATCTACCTTCTATCCTACGAAGTAAACTTTAGGAAGATAAGTTTAAGACCCAACTGCAAATCAAATGTTCAATTTAGTTAGAGTCGTTTTAGATTACAGTACTTAACCATCAGGGAAGGTACAGAACATGCAATTGGTGGAAAATTGACTTTATTTTTATAGTACAAATGACAAACAAACACGTAAACAAGCTTCTATCATTAAGCTTTTCTTCACATAAAGTAGTTGGGTAATGTCTTTCGATTCTATTAAAGCGATATGTTGGATGCTCCCTAATATTTGCAGGGCTAAGCTGTGTATCTTCCATTTTAGACAAGTATTGAAAACGAATCTTCTTAATTTCCCCTTATTTTGCGAAAAAATACGGTAAAATCCAAAATATTTTTTGATAGATGTATATAAATTCCTTTTTCTGATCAGAATGATTGTTGAGGTGATGATCTATGAAAGAGGAAAACAAAGGGACTTCAAAAAATAAGTGGAGTCGGATTTTTCGTAAAAAATGGTTCTTCCCAGCTGTCTATTTAACGATTGCCGCTGTATTGTTATCTGTTGTTGTTTGGTATCAAAACATAGACAATCAAGTACCTGATGCTCAAGAAGAAACAGATGAATTTATTCCAGCAGAGCATGGAGAAAGAGCTGAACCTGTGTTAGAACAACAGGAAACGATACAAATGCCTGTTACAAACCCAGAAGAAGCAGAAATCGTAACTAAATTTTATGATTACAATGCTGAACAAGAAGAGCAAGAACAAGCATTGGTTTTGTACAACAATAAATATTATGAAAGTGATGGAGTGAATATTGCTTCTGCGAGTGGCGAATCATTTGATGTTGTCGCAGCTTTAAGTGGTGAGGTTACAGAAGTGAAAGAAGACCCATTACTTGGAAATGTTGTTGTATTGGCCCATGAAGATGATGTAACCACCTATTATGCAAGCCTTGAAGAAGTAAATGTCAAACCAGGATCTGAAGTAAAGCAAGGTGACACATTAGGGATAGCAGGAAAGAGTGTATTCGCTAAAGACAGTGGAACCCATGTTTACTTTGAGTTACGCAAGGACGATAACGAGGTTAATCCAGAAGCGTACTTCAATCAACCAGTAAGTAGTTTGAGCAAAGTAACAGAGGAAAAATCTGAAGATGTAGATGCACAAAAAGAAGCGGAACAGTCTGAAAATGATGAAGCTGAAGGAGAGCAAGGAGACGAGCCTTCTTCTGAGGAAGCTGAAGATGCGAACGAAAAATCAGATAAAGAATCAGATGAAGCAGATAATCCAGATGCAACAGAAGAAATGGACCCAGAATTAAACAGTTAATGGATACGTCTGCTTATTGCTTCAGCAAGCAGGAGCGCCTTTGATGACCCTATCAAAGGCGTTTTCTATGTTTCTAGGTAAGCTTTAGTTGCTCCATTTTTATCCCGCTGTAAGACTCCAACTTCAGGAGTTGGATAATCTGTACACAAACAAGTCTAAGTAGGAGATAGCAGCACCTAAATGTCCGGTTCAAAAGCCTTAGTTCATACCATTACGGTACTAACAATCCGTAATGGATGAATGAAAAACCCCACGGATTGAAGTTTCAGTTTATCTTAGTTTTTTAGAATTGGCTTGTCTAGTGTGCACAAGGTGGTTTTTTAAGCATAATCCTTCTCCCATCATAATAAACTTATACAAACCAATAAAACAGAAGTGTCTGAGGTGAAGAGCATATGGGGATGTTAATCAGTCTGACAAACGTAGCTATTGTACTTTTTACAGGTTTAAAATACAGAATTTTTAATCTTTTTATTGATGGCAAGATTATACGTCTACATAAAATTTCAACAGGATAGGAGCCCTAACTTTCATTCAAACCAAATTATAAAACACCTGTCTCAAACGATCACCTCAGAAATATACAACTCAGGGAGGCGAACGGTGTGCATGATTACATCAAAGAACGAACAATCAGGATAGGAAATTATCTGGTGGAGACAAAAAAAACAGTTCGCGTTATAGCGAAGGAATTTGGTGTTTCTAAAAGTACAGTTCATAAAGATCTAACGGAAAGATTACCAGAAATAAATCCGGAATTAGCAAGCGAGGTAAAAAAAATCCTTGAACATCATAAGGCAATTAGACATTTGCGAGGGGGCGAAGCAACAAGGAAGAAATATAAAGTGGATGCAGAATCAGCAAAAAAAAGAGAAGTGAAGCCAGTAGGATAAGCATATCATTCCTCTTCTAGGAAAAGTATATACAGGATCGAAACGATATATGTAAGTAGCTGTTGTTCAGTGGAGGGGAAAAAATCACTTCCACTGAATTTGTTTTTTTATAAAGAGGATGCAGCATTTAGGTGGGTTCAAAGATAATCTTAATATAAGTAAAGGAATTTTAGGTGAATGTTTTCCTTTCTTATAAAAATGATGAATTTGCTATAGCTTTCATTACATGAATAGTTCCTGCTCTGGCATTTTTTTCTTAGGGAAGTAAGGTATCAACTGATTACTGGATTTATATGGAAATTAGCCGAAGTTCACATTTCAAGCTAGCTGCCTTATTTTTTACAATGTCGGTATAGAGGGTGAATCCGATTTTTTCGATTTTAATGTGGGACGTCTCGTTAAAAGGCAATGACGCATGTAATTTTGCAAGTAATGCCTATTCTGATATAGTATCCGACGTTTTTTTACAAAATTTAAATAAACTGCAGTTAAAAGTAGATAATTGTGTTAAAATAGTATATTAGAAGCAGTATGGACAAAATAAGATATAGTATGTAATTAGGAGGATATTAGCCCATGTTTTCAAGGGATATAGGAATCGATCTTGGGACAGCCAATGTCTTAATTCATCTTAAGGGAAAAGGGATTGTGTTGAATGAGCCGTCTGTGGTTGCTATGGATCGGAATACAGGAAAAGTGTTGGAAGTTGGCGAGGAAGCAAGGAAAATGGTAGGTCGGACACCTGGAAATATTGAAGCTATTCGACCATTAAAGAATGGCGTAATTGCCGATTTTGATGTTACGGAAGCGATGCTCAAACATTTCATTAATAAGATTAATGTAAAGGGCTTGCTATCAAAACCAAGAATTTTGATATGCTGTCCGACAAATATTACCAAAGTGGAGCAAAAAGCCATTAAAGAAGCTGCCGAAAAATCAGGTGGGAAAAAGATTTATTTAGAAGAAGAACCTAAAGTAGCTGCTATCGGTGCAGGAATGGAAATATTCCAGCCGAGTGGGAATATGGTCGTTGATATCGGTGGTGGTACAACAGATGTTGCTGTACTATCCATGGGGGATATTGTAACGTCTGAGTCCATCAAAATGGCCGGTGACAATTTTGATAGTGAAATTCTTCAATACATAAAGAAGAAATATAAACTGTTGATCGGTGAGCGAACGGCAGAGGAAATAAAAATTAATGTCGCTACCGTATTTCAAGGCGCGCGTAATGAAGAAATGGAAATTAGAGGGCGTGATATGGTCTCTGGTTTGCCGCGAACTATTAAAGTAAACTCCAAAGAAATTGAAGAAGCATTGCGTGAGTCTGTCTATCTTATTGTACAAGCAGCAAAATCCGTCTTAGAACGTACACCTCCAGAGCTTTCTGCAGACATTATTGATCGAGGTGTTATATTAACTGGAGGCGGCGCATTAATTCATGGCGTTGATGAGTTATTGGCAGAAGAATTAAAGGTTCCTGTATTTATTGCGGAAGAGCCAATGAATTGTGTAGCTAAGGGAACCGGTATCATGTTGGAAAATATCGACAAAGTAGATCGGAAAAAAGTTATTTAAGTTTTCTAGATACAAGAAAGGGAGGTAACGCCAGTGTTAAGGGGCTTTTACACAGCTGCTAACGGTATGATTGCGCAACAACGGCAGCAGGAGGCTTTTGCTAATAATATTTCCAATGCTAATACCCCCGGTTATAAAGCAGATCAAACAACTTTGCGCGCTTTTCCTGAAATGTTGATGAATCAAATGGCAGGAAAAGAGCTTCCTATACAAAATAAAACATATGTACCTATTCAACAGCCGATCGGTTCTTTAAATACGGGAGTGTACGTACAGGAAATGATTCCGAATTTTAACCAGGGAGACATCCAAGAAACAGGGATTCCCACTGACTTTGCACTAGTGCAACGCAATTTGCCTGATGAAACTGGAGCATTGTTTTTTACGGTGCAAAATGAAGCTGGAGATGTCCGATATACACGAAATGGAAACTTTACAGTAGACGGTGCGGGCTTTTTAGTGACGAATGAAGGATATTATGTTTTAGATGTGAATGGAGAACCTATTGCAACGAATGATAAGGATTTTACGGTGACCAATGATGGTCTATTGCAGACTGCTAATGGGGCGATTCCATTAGGGTTTGCCTATGCAGCTGATGCAAATACAATGGTAAAAGAAGGAAATGATTTGTACACTGGAGATGTGGAAGCTGTGCCAGCGGATGCAACGTTTTCTGTAAAACAGGGTTTTTTGGAGAGATCTAACGTAGATACTTTACAAGCAATGACACAAATGATGGAATCTTACCGACTATTTGAAACAAATCAACGAGTGTTAAAGGCGTATGATCAAAGTATGGAAAAAGCAGTTAGTGAAATAGGACGTTTAGTCTAAAGGGGAGAGAATAGCATGTCACGAGCAATGATTCAGGCTGCAGTAACAATGAATCAACTGCAACAAAAATTGGATGTCATAGGTAATAACATGGCTAATAGCCAAACAACCGGCTATAAAAGCAGACAGGCTAATTTTTCCTCGCTGCTTTTTCAACAGATGGATAATTTGTCGCATCCTGCGAATACAGCCGGAAGACAGACTCCAGATGGTATACGAATCGGATCTGGAGCAAGATTAGGATCGATCAATGCGAATTTGCAATTAGGTTCGTTACGTGAGACAGATCGCAGCTTGGATACAGCTTTGTTAGAAATGAACCATTTTTTCCAAATTGAAGCAACAGACAACGGAGTAACAGAAACACGTTATACTCGAGATGGAGCATTTTATTTGAGTCCTGTTAATAATAATCAACAAGTGATGCTCGTTGATCGAGATGGAAATCCAGTACTAGGCGTAGATGGCCCCATTCGTATAGCTTCTGGTTTTGATGACATTTCTGTGCAGCCAAATGGACAAATACTTGTCAAGCGAGGCGACGAAACGGAAACCGTCGGTACACTTGCTATTGTTGAGGCTTTACGTCCAGATTTGCTTGAAGCTGTCGGAGAAAATGCATTCCGTTTACCTAATATAGCAAATACAGAGGCAGCATTTGCTGATGTAATCCAGCCAGCAGCTGGAAATCAGATACTCCAAAGTGGTACCTTGGAAGCGTCTAATGTGAATATGTCCAAGGAAATGTCTGACTTAATTATGAGTCAACGTGCTTACCAGTTTAATGCAAGAACCATTTCTATGAGCGATCAAATGTCTGGCCTGATTAACCAGATGCGCTAGGTTTTAATCCTTGATGTAAGGTGTTGTAAGCTCCTCACTTAAGAACTAAAGACAAATACAAAAAGTCTAAGTGGGAGGATACAACACCTACATCTTCGTTCGTTTAAGGGTTATACCCTTGCATTACTAACAGTCAGTATAGGAAAAAGAACTCCACTGATTGCAGATTCACTTTATATTTAAGGTAAACAGTAAGGAGAAACAAATATGTCCATTCAACCACAAGATCCAACTTTCAAAGGCAAATATAATTCATTTATGAAAGCATGGAAACAACGATGGCAAGAAAAGCATCAAGAAGCTAAACATCATAATGAGCCAAATGGGCAGAATAGGGTCAAGCAACGAAGTAAGCAAACGGAAAATAAAAAAAATAGACGCCCAAGAGTGCGCATTTTTCCAATTTGGCTGCGTATTATTGTTACTTTACTACTTTGTATCATTGCCTTAGTTGTTGGATTAATGATTGGCTATGGAGTCATTGGAGATGGAGTGCCAACAGATGTCTTAAAGACAGAAACGTGGCAGCATATTATTGATATTGTTACGAAACCAAATTAAGCAAGCACCTAGTCTTATAGCGGCTCAGGTGTTTTTTTACCAGATAAGCAAGTATAAAATGATGTGCTTGGGGATAACGAAATAACCGAATAGCCACGTCCGGCGCATGAGCCCAGCAACTAGGCGACTTTAGAAATGCGCCCTACGATAAGGCCTCATCGGTTCGTCGCTAAGGGGAAGGTCGACTAAAAACGGGCTTGCCGCTCAGGCGTCGGCATACCCCTGTTTTTAGTGGCATGATTCCTTTATCTTTAGTTGATTCGTTCCATTGTTATGTTGCTAAACGGGCGCTTGCGCCTTTGTTCCACTATAGGAAAGTATAAGATTTTTTTGGTTTATAGTATAAGAAAAACAAAGGCTTCCGCCATAAGAATTGGCGACAAGCCAAGTTTTTCTAACCTACTGAAGGAGCTTAATTCTATTGGATGTGGACAAATTATCGTCAAGCCTGTATTCCAGGGGTTAAGGCAACTTTTCAAAACTGAAATTTCTGGTTGAGCTTTTAGATAAATGTTGCAATAGAATTAAAATTAAACAAGAAAAGAGGTTTTTCATATGAATATTGAACAAATTAAAGAGATTATTCCACACCGCTATCCATTTTTACTAGTAGATCGAGTAACAGAAGTAGAAGAAGGAAAGCGTGTTGCTGGTTTGAAAAATGTAACAGCGAATGAACCTTTTTTTCAAGGGCATTTCCCTGAGTATGCTGTGATGCCGGGTGTGCTTATTGTTGAGGCTTTGGCACAGCTGGGGGCAATTGCCATGCTGGGAAAAGAAGAAAATCGTGGAAAGATCGGTTTTTTAGCAGGAATAGACAATTGTCGATTCAAACGCCAAGTCCGCCCGGGAGACCAATTGCAAATGGAAGTGGAAATTCTTCGATTAAAAGGACCAATCGGAAAAGGGAAAGCAGTTGCTACTGTAGATGGAGAGTTGGCTTGTGAAGCTGAAATTATGTTTGCCATAAAATAACGGCTCATTTAATCTGAATGTAAGCGGGAGATAACCGCAGCTCCATTCCTGATTCGTTAGCATTGGGTGGGATATTGATTGCAGTAGGTATAACAACAGGACAAGGAAAACTCGGAAGCGACGCATCGCACGCAGAAAAAGCATTCTTCTTTTTTAAGGATGGATAAGCTATGTCAGCAAAACAAGGCATCCATAAAAAGCGGTTTTTCTTTTTCCATGACGTCTGGGCACTAGCCTTCACTCCGCTAATTCGTGTATGCAAACTCCTATTGGATGAAATTTCACTATATAGGTCCATTTTTTAAAAATATTATGTGAGGAATAATTAGCTGAAAATGGATAAAAAAGAGTATGACTTCTTCTAAGTTGGTTAAGCTAAAAAACGAACCAATTAAAAAGGAGGAAATACACATGAAATCAAAGCTTCTCGTGAAACTTGGCGCTTCCGCCATTGCTTTATCACTCATTGCGGCTTGTGGCACAGATGATAATCAAGACCCTGCAGAAGATGACGCTCCGATGCAGGAACAGGAAAATAATAACGATCAGCCTGCTGATGATAATGGTGGAGCGAACGAAAACGACCAAGAACTACAGGATGAAGACAACGGTAATACAAATGGTAATGGCGATATGATGGAAGATCAAGACAAGAAAAACGAAGAAGGAAATCAATAATATTGCTTGAGTTTGTGTTTAATACAGAGGGGAATAGCACAGATATCGACGCCACCTAAGTCAACGTGCTCTTGCTGTCTAGTTGTCGATACTAGCATGCTCTGAGTACCGACTTGATTGTGGTTGCAAAGAAAAGATAGCATCTGGATTCTGAAGTCGCTAAGGTAAGGGTTGAACGATGATGAATCCGGTGTTTCCCCTTAACAGATTTGAGCAATATTATAGTGCAAATAGTTCTTTTACTTATAAGAGCAGAACACAGTTCCTAAAGGGTGTGTTCTGCTTTTATATGCTTGCTTGTATTATGTTTAAAAACTTAGCCTATGATTTAAGCTTCTTTCAATTGTAAATTGGTTGTACCTAATTCAAGCTGTCAAACCAGAGACAAAATGGATGTGAGATAGTAAGATATAGAATATAAAGAAATTTCTTTTTTTGTATTGAAAATGAATCAGGTTGAAAAGAGAAATGTATTTTTAAAAAGAGGAGGATTATTTTGAAACATCGAATTACGTCATTATATATCATATCACCACATACTAAAGCGATACGCTGGAGTGAGCATAACTATTATCGTTCTCATATTTTGGAAGCAGATATGACGGAGACAATGTCTTTGCACAAACCAGAGCAAATCATTGATAATAGTTGTTTAATATATGGATCTACACTAGAGGGGAGAAGAATAGCTGTAAAGGACGTATTAGGCTCATCCAGTAAGCTTCCAATTCCTGTGATCCCAGAAAAAGGCGTTTTTATGATGCCAACTGCATCTATAAAAAATAAAAATAATGTATGGCTTGCTTATCACCATATATATGGTTTTGAAAGGAATGATAAGGGCACTTATGTTGTTTTTTACGACGGTTCTGAACTTCAGTTAGATATATCTTTAAACACTTTTGATTTGCAGTATAAGCGGACAAGTCAGTTAATTGTACATATGAACCGTGCTTTTCTGTTTGGACAATCTAAATTGCCTATACCTAAATCACTTCTAAAGCGATATTAATGAGCCAATATGGAAAAAGATGAAGCTGTAGCATGTTCACAAACAATAAAGGGATATACCACATGATGGAGAATGACACCTCGAATTTCCTCTTAGCTTCTATTTACTTTTATGTAGATAAACAATACGCGCCTTGCCCAATCACCTTCTAGCAAAGTGTATATGGCGATCGAAAATTGTGAATTGTGTTTTCCACAAAACCCAATTGGATTTATCCCGTACTATAAGGTGCTGTAAGACTCCCACTTCAGGAGTTGAATCGTCTATACTCTAACAAGTCTAAGTGTGGGAGATAACAGCACCTAAATACCCTATCTCGTAAGCGGACTTTAGGTTATACCATTACGGTACGAACAACCCGTGGGGGACGAAGGCCCCTCATTGATTGAGAATTCACCTTATATGGAGAGGCGGTTATAGTACCCCTAGTAGGGATGAGAAATCCTTTCCTTCCGCCGCTCCGCACTCTTTCGCAAAGAAATCATGCCCGCAGAAGCCTTATGCTAATCCTACGCGGTAATTTTGTGAGTTCCCATAGCTCAAAATTTGTTGCGAAATGTCTGAAATTTCAATCGCGAAATATAGCTAAGTTCCCCTTTTCTATGAATTGTATATTTAACACAACGTTTTAGGTGCAAAAGAGAGGGGAACTGATAAGAAGCCGACCAAGCTATTCTTTTATACCGTTTTCTGTATTTTTATTAGTATTTGTGGGTTAGCAGAAATTTTTTCTGTCTAAAAGGTGAAGAAAAGACAATTTTTTAAGTTGATATTTAGCCTATATGCTGTTATTATATGAACATTCCTTTTTGACTGACCGGTAAGTCAATTAAGATTTAGTTTCAATCAATTGTACCATGTTATATCTTTTGAGAAAAAAGCTTTTTTTGTGACAAATCAGCCTAAATAAATGAAACATTTACATGGGGCAGTACGTAATTAGGAAATAGGTGAAGCTTATGCTTGAAAAGAAAAGGAAATTAGTAGAAATCGGTATAAAATTAATTGCTCAAAAGGGTTATCACAATACTTCTATTCAGGAAATTGCCAATAAAGCAGGTGTTTCTAAAGGGTCTTTTTACAGCTATTTTCCGTCGAAAAAAGCATTTATGAAAACGACGATGAAAGAGTTTCATAGGTTTATGATGGAAGAGCTGGCGCAAGTCAAAACAGATGATGATGCGAGTGCTCGTTTTGCAAAGCAAATAACAATATTAATGAACTACATGGAACAACATAAAGAGTTTATTACGATTTATCTTAGAAGTAATATGCTGATTGAAGAGGAGTTTGATAAACAAATACGTGAATTTAGGCTAGACTATATCCATTGGTTAAGAGAGAACTTGGAGAGTATCTATGGTGAACAACTACAGGAATTTGTGATGGATGCTATTATTCAATCAGCAGGTTTAATACATAGTTACTTTCATTGGCTTATCATGGAAGATGTTGAATTTGACCTAGAGCAAGCTGGGCAAATTATGGTTAGACGTTTGCATGATTTAATAGCAGGAATGGTAAAAGCAGAGACACCCCCACTTGTCGATGCTATGCAGCTCCAAGAAATATACAGTAGGAATAATGCTAGCAAACAAAGCAAGCAAGAGGCAATTAAAAGCCTAAAAGAAAAAATATCAGCGCTAAAAGTGCCGCAGATGAGGAAAGAACGATTATATGAAGTGTTACAATTATTGCAAAATGAAATAGCTGAAAATAATAATATACTTGTCATACAAGGGTTACTTGCGCATTTTACTGCCCATGATATGTTAATAGAAGATGTAAACAGAATCGCGGAAGTACTAGATATTGAATTATTATGACATCTTGACAGTAAAGAGAGGAGTAACACAGGTGAAGAAAATTTTACTTTTTGCAGCAGTTATAGTTATGATTTTTTTGTTAGCTGCGTGCAATCAGGAAGAAGAGAATAAAGAAGAAAATAAAGAGCGGGTAACTCCTGTAGAAACGGAAGAAGTAAAAGAAGGTTCTATTGAGATTGAAAAGAGTCTTTATGGTAGAACAAAGCCGTCTGCTGCCAGTCCAGTTGTATTACAGGGTCCAAGTAAAATCGATCAGTTAGAGGTTAGTAATGGGGAACAAGTCAAGGAAGGGGATGTGATTGCAACAATCTCTTCACAAGCGGGTAAGCAAAGTATCCGAGCGCCTAAGGGTGGAAAGCTTGTTCAGTTAACAGCAAATGAGGGCGAGATGGTATCTGCCGAAGAGCCATTGGCTGTCGTTGCCGATTTAAATCCTTTAGCCATTGAATTCACCGTAACAGCAAATGATCGTAACCTAATGAATAAAGAAGATGAGTTCCCTGTTAACATAGATGAAATGGAATTTACAGCAACGGTTACTTCTATTGGAACCGTACCAAATGATACTGGACTTTATCCGATTCAGGCTGAGGTTAGTAATAAAGAAACGGAATTATTACCAGGCATGATAGCACAGTTATTGGTGCCAGAAACAAGAATTAAAGATACTATTATCGTTCCAACCGCTGCTGTAGAAGAGCAAGGCGGTGAATCGTTTATCTATGTAGTAAAAGATAATAAGGCAAAACGCGTTGACGTTACAGTGCAGGAATCTCAATCAGAGGAAACAGCCATTGAGGGAGAGGTCAAAGCTGGCGATAAAGTGATTGTAAAAGGACAACTGTCTTTAAAGGATGGTAGTCAGGTTAAAGTTGCGAAAGGGGAGTAAATCTTGAAGTTAATCAAAACATCAGTCAAACGTCCAGTAGGCGTTATTATGATTGTTCTAGCTATACTAGCTCTCGGTGCCGTTTCATTACGAAGCCTAACAGTTGATCTCTTTCCAAAGATTGATCTCCCAGTAGCAGTTGTAGCAACATCATATCAAGATGCAGCGCCACAAGAAGTAGAAAATTTAATTAGTCGTCCAATTGAATCAGCTGTTAGTACTGTAGAAGGGATAGAAACGGTTCAATCGCAATCACAATCAGGATCTTCCCTTGTTGTACTTATGTTTAATAACGGAACGGATTTAGACCAAGCTTTATTGGATGTAAGAGAAAGTGTTGACCAGGTGAAGGATCTTTTACCTAGTCAAGCGGGTGATCCGAATATTATGCGTTTTAACCCGGACCAACTGCCGGTTATGTGGGTTGGTTTAACCGGAGAAAACGCAGCATCTTTAACAAAGACAGCCGACGAACAAGTTGTCCCATTTTTAGAACGACAAGGTGGAGTAGGGTCTGTTAATGTAGAAGGTGGAAAAGAAAGAGAAATTCAATTAATTTTAGATGAAGCTAAGTTACAGCAATATGGTGCCACAGCGCAAACGATCATGCAATCGTTAACGAGTACAAATCAGTCCGCTTCGGTAGGAACGGTTGAGAAAGGTGACAAGGACCTTCAGCTTCGCGTAACTGGTGAATTTGAATCAATCGACGATATTAAACAAACGATTGTTCAAACCGAATCGGGGGCAACGGTACATGTTGATGACTTAGCTGAAGTGAAAGATGATTTTAAGGAACAATCTGGAATGACACTCGTCAATGGAAAGCCTTCTGTCGTCTTATCCATTTTAAAAAAGACCGATAGTAATACTGTAGAAGTAGCAACAAATATAGAAGATAGTTTACAAGAAATAAAACAAGATTTACCTTCAGATGTTAATTTGGATATCATTATTGACACATCTGATTTTATTCAGATGTCTATTGATTCAGTTGTGCAGAATATTCTTATCGGTGGGGCTATTTCGATATTTATCCTGCTCCTATTTCTGAAAAGTATCCGAGCAACCATTGTTATTGGATTGTCCATACCAATTGCGATTATAACAACGTTTATTTTAATGTATTTCACAGGTGAAACATTAAATATTTTAACATTAGGCGGTTTAGCACTTGGTTTAGGAATGATGGTCGATAGTTCGATTGTCATACTCGAACATATTTATTCCTACAGGCAACGTGGGTATAGTCTAAAGGATGCAGCTATAAAAGGGGCTAGTGAGTTAGCACCTGCAGTAATTGCTTCTACAACAACGACATTAGTAGTATTTTTACCGATTATTTATGTAGAAGGAATTGCTTCGGATATGTTTACCCCTTTAGCATTAGCAGTTTCTTTTTCGCTTATTACTTCATTAGTAGTAGCCATCACTTTAGTGCCGATGCTTTCTTCCAAGTTATTGCAAAAAGCGATGCAAGATGGAGGAAAACGTTATTGGTTTGATCGCTTTTTGGGTTGGTTAAATACAAAGTATCAAAAAGCTTTGAAATGGGTGCTCGGTCATCGGAAAACAACAGTATTTGTAACGGTTGTAGCGATTGTGGGGAGCTTAGCTTTAACCCCGTTTATTGGAGCGGAATTTATTCCATCTGCCGATCAAGGACAGTTGGAAATCCGAGTAGAAACAGACCCTGGAAGTTCTCTGAAGCATACGGAAGAAATTGTAGAACAGGTGAATAAGGAGTTAGAGCCTTTTGAATCTTTGATCGAAACGAATTATGTAAGTGTTGGTGGCGGTGATATGGTTGCTGGCAGCAGCGGCAGTGGAAATCAAGCTGTTTATACAATGCAGCTCATCCCCTCTACTGAACGAGAAAAAACAACGATTCAAGTCGTTCAAGAAATAGATGACAAATTACAGGGGATCGCAGGTGCTGAAATTACGGTAAATTCCATGGACTCCGGTATGAATATGGGGGACCCGATACAAGTCCAATTAAATGGACCAGAACATGAAGTATTGAGAGATATCTCTGAACAGGTTGTACGAGAAATCGAGCAGATAGACGGTATTTATAATCCAGAGACATCAGCTTCTGAAGGTGTCCCACAAATGAATATTGAAGTGAATCAGGAGCAAGCTGCGATGTATGGGTTAAATCAGGAACAAGTACTGGGACAGATTCAAATGCAATTTACGGGTCAAGTAGCTACGCAGTTTAGAGAAAATGGACAGGAAATGGATGTTACATTGATGTACCCAGAAGAGCAGCGTAGCAAGATAGAGGATTTGCATGACATGAAAATCCAAACCCCTCAAGGAGCGACGATCTCATTAGACGAGTTAGCTGAATTTAAACAAATGAGCGGACCTGTGAGCTTGCAAAGAGAAAATCAGCAACCGCAAATGAATGTGTCCAGTCAAATTGTCGATCGCGACTTAGGGACCATCACGCAAGATGTAGAGAAAACGTTGGCTGGCATGGAACTCCCTGAAGGCTACAACTATGAAATCGGCGGTCAAGCACAGGATATGACGGAATCATTTACAGAGTTAGCGATTGCATTAGTGTTTTCGATTTTCCTTGTATATGCAGTCATGGCTGTCCAATTTGAAAACTTTTTATTTCCGCTTATCGTTATGTTTGCTATGCCGACAACAGTTATTGGAGTAATGCTCGGGCTATTTATCGTCGGGATACCACTAAGCATTCCAGCCTTTATCGGAATCATTATGCTGGCAGGGATCGTTGTAAATAACTCGATTGTACTAGTGGATTATATTAACCTCCTGCGGCGAAAAGGAATGGAACGTTATGCGGCAATATTGGAAGCTGGACCAAGCAGACTGCGCCCAATATTAATGACGACACTAACGACTATATTAGCCATGATACCTTTAGCAATGGCGCTCGGGGAAGGAGCTGAAATGCAGCAACCACTCGCTGTAACGATCATTTTTGGTCTAGGTATATCCAGTATCTTTACACTTTTGTTAATCCCAGTTATTTACACATTATTTGATGATCTAACTGCTAAAATGGCTAAACGTAATAACAAGAAAAAAGATGCATAAAAATAGAGACGACAAAGGTTCCTTGCCACTGATAGCAGGGAACCTTTTTAAAAGAATAAGAAAGTATAAACTTAGGTGCTTATGGATAACGAAATAACCGAATAGCAACGTCTGGCGCATGAGTCCAGCATCGATGCGACTTTTTTAGAAATGCGCCCTACGATAAGGCCTCATCGGTTCGTCTCTAAGAGGAAGGCCGACTAAAAACAGGCTTGCCGCCCAGACGTCGGCATACCCCAGTTTTAGTGGCATGATTCGTTTATCTTTAGTTGATTCGTTCTATTCGCTACGTTGCTAAACGGGCGCCCCGCGCCTTTGTTCTAGTCTGTTACTGGCCACCAGTGAAATCCGTCTTTTTCTAATAAGCGATCTGCTGCCTCCGGTCCCATGGAGCCGGCAGTGTAATTGGGAAATAGTGGTTCTGTTTCTGACCACGCATCTAAAACGGCGTCAACAAACTTCCAAGAATAAGCTACCTCATCCCAATGGGTGAAGTTAGTTGTATCACCGATAATACAATCGTAAATGAGCTTTTCATACGCTTCGGGTGTATTTATTCCATCTACACCGTTGTTTGTATAAGATAATTCAATTGGTTGAGCGATAGAGCCTACACCAGCTTTTTTAGCGTTTAAATGAAGCGTGATTCCTTCGTCCGGCTGGATATTAATTACCAGCAAGTTAGGATGTCTTTCTGATTCATCCTTATAATATAGGTTCATTGGTATATCTCTAAACTCAACCACAATTTTAATTGATTTTTCTTTCATCTTTTTACCTGTTCGGATGTAAAAAGGGACCCCTGCCCAGCGATAGTTATCAATCATTACTTTTCCAGCAACGTATGTTTCCGTAGTAGAATCTTTCAATTCTGGAGCTTCTTCCCGGTACCCTTTCCCTAAACGACCAGGACCGTATTGTCCGCGTACAAAATAATTCTCGACTTCTGTTGGTTCAACAAGACGAAGAGCTCGCAATACTTTCACTTTTTCTGAACGTATTTCATCAGGTGTAAGTTTAATTGGTGGCTCCATTGCTAACAGTGCGACCATTTGCAGCATATGGTTTTGCACCATATCTCTTGTTGCTCCCGATCGGTCATAATAGCGAGCACGTTCCTCGACACCTAACTTTTCACTGGAAGTAACCTGGATATTTGAAATAAATCGGTTATTCCACAAATGCTCAAATATACCATTTGCAAACCGGATCACTTCAATATTTTGGACCATCTCTTTCCCTAAATAATGGTCAATTCGATATATTTGATCCTCATTGAAGGCTAACCGAATTTGATTATTTAACTCTTTTGCAGAGGCGAGGTCGTGTCCAAATGGTTTTTCAATGACTAATCTGGTCCAACCAGCACTCTCTTTTAAACCATTTTGTTCGAGTTGGTTAGCGATGGTTCCAAAATATTCTGGAGCCATAGCCAAGTAAAAAACGCGGTTTCCGTTAGTTTGGTATTGACCTTCTAACTGATCTAGCAATCCATCTAAATGCGTATAGGAAGAATTATCTGTCACATCAAAAGACTGATAATAAAAATGAGCAGCAAATGATTCTAAGTCGTCCTCATTGTGTGCTTGCGATTCGTTTATTGATTCACAAACTTTTTCTCGAAATATATCATTCGTCCAGGGGCGACGAGCAAGACCAACAACTGCGAAATCCTCACCAATTTTTCCATTTTGATAAAGGCGATAAATGGAAGGGAATAACTTTCTTTTTGATAAATCCCCTGTTGCTCCAAAGATGACAATAACGACGTTTGGTTTATCTACAGTTTTCAATAGAACCCTCTCCATTTTCTGTTTAGTAACACAACTATCATATAAGGTTAAAAAGTGAAAAGCAACTATTCAAGACGCAGCCATGCGAAAGTTTTTTTCAGCAATTGATTAACAACTTCCGAAAACATTAAACCTATAGCTATTGCTCCAGCAAGCAGCATCACCTTTGCTGAAAGTTGTACAGCTAGAAAATAGTCATCTTCGACAAATTTTCTCATCGCATCGTATGCTAATCCACCAGGTACGAGCGGAATAATGCCAGAGACATTAAAAATAATAATGGGCGTTTTAAATATTTTGGCACAAATCTGACTAAGAATGGCAACAAGCATGGAACCAAAAATGGTTGCCGGAACAACATCCAATCCTTGCTCAACCAAGATATAATAAACAACCCATCCGAACATCCCAACCATGCCGCATTGAATAAGTGCATGTCGTGGGGCATTGAAAATAATGCCAAAACCAGCAGCCGCGATATAGCTTGTAATAAGTTGAGCAAGTAACATGATGATCAACTCCCTATGCTTAGATAATCGAAAACAAGAAATCATAGGTGGAATTCTCATGACCTATTGATTGAGCCATTCTTTCTTCTACACGCTACTAATTATTTCGTATAGAGATCAATGTGGTAAAAAAGCGAAAAGTACAGCAACGCCAGCTCCAATTGCAATTGCTGTTAATGTAGCTTCTACACCCTTTGATATGCCAGCTATTAAATGACCTGCCATTAAATCCCGAACGGCATTTGTTATATGCAGGCCTGGAACAAGCGGCATTACAGCGCCAATGATGATTTTATCCATATGTTGCCCAAATTCAGCGTTAATACTAATCACGGCGATAACAGCAATCAAAAATGAGGCTACAAATTCGGCAATGAAACGTATTTCTAGTAATTTATCAAATCCAATCATTGCTGCGTATCCTCCTGCTCCAGCAATGCAGGAAGGAGCAAAGTCTGCCCAAGAACCACCAAACATGATAGCGAAACTACCACTAGCCAGCGCTGAGGCAATAAGCTGTAGCCAAAATGGAAATGTTTCACTGTTATGCTGTATACCTTTTAAAAGTAGAAGAGCTTCTTTAGCATCTAATGATTGTGCTGTAATTTGTCTGGAAATGCTATTTACATCAGCGATTTTTTGTAAATCATTAGAACGATTGGAAATTCTCCTAAAATAAGAAGCTTCTCCTTCCGTAGAAAATTGAATACCTGTAGGCGTAGCATAGCTTTCCGCATTTTCAAGCCCAAGTGAAGCAGCAATTCGGTTCATTGTATCTTCTACTCGGTACGTTTCTGCGCCACTCTCCAGCATAATTTTACCTGCAAGCAAACAAACTTTGGCCACGGATCCAGGTTGAGCACTCATCCTTTATTCCTCCATTTTAATATTTTTTGATCCGAAGTAAAAGATAATCTAGTTTCTCTTTCGTATAATTGTTCGACCACAAGCCTAGTGAAAGGGAGATTACCTCAAAGCTTTTCTGCCCATTCAGGCAATACGAAAGAGCAAAGCAGCTCTAATTCCTTTTCTCGCTTAGCTGTATACGAACTAACTTGATGTAAATCGCGATCGACGAAACCGGGATGTGTCATCACCTCAACACTTGTTGCTGACAGTTTCTCCAGTTGTGAAAAGAGATTATCATCTACCCCTGAATCATAAAAATCGAGCCAGATTTGCTCGGTTAATAGCAGGTCGCGCTCATTTTGTAAAGTCTCGGTATAGCGAACAGGAACGTGATACCTATTAGCTAATTCTATAATAACTGGTTTCAATGGTTCCCAACCATGGACGTGATGGTGGCTATCAATATGATGAAGCGGTAGTCCTGTAGCTAAAAAAGCTTCTATTTGCGCCTGCCACTCGTTTTTAATTGCTTGTAAGTCTTCTGCTTTAAGTTCCTTTTCTTCTTTTGTGTACTTAAAAAACCCGTTTGAGTCAGTTAATATCGCTGCTTCGTTCGTTAGTGGTTTGCCCCATGTTAAAACGAGATGGATTCCTATTTGTAAAGACGAATGTTTTTTTGCTTCAGATATCGCATATTCTACAGCATTTCCGTTCATCATTAAGGTAGTAGATTGAACAACACCGTCTGTATGGGCTTTAAGAATCCCATCCGTGATACCTTTTGTTAAGCCAAAATCGTCTGCATTAATTAAAATTCTCATGTTAAGCGCCTCCATAAATTTAATAATAGATAGAATGTGGTATGATGTATTATCCATATTCAGCTACAATGCTCATTTCCTCTGTCGAAGTAGTCTTAGACTTCGCCACTAGTTGCTAGTAAAAGACGCTAGCGATTTTTGATTATGTGGACGTGTTTTCCTTTGGATAATTTCGCTCAATCACAAAATTGGTTTTATCTCCTCTAAAGTAAGCTCGTGAATATTCCACTTTTTCTTGATTTTCATTTTCTGCAATGGTTTCGATATGAAAACAAGGAGCATTTAACTCGCAATCCAAGTGCTTTGAACAGATTTCATCTGCAAGTGTTATTTCGATATGCTCCATTGTTTTAGCAATATGCACGTCAAAATCAGTTTTTAACGAGGCGTAAAGTGATGAAGCCGCTTGTTCCTTTGTGATCCCTGGTGCAACATCCCAAGGGATAAAAGCGATCTCATATTGGGTTGGTTCATTGTTTGCTTTGCGAATTCTTTCAATACGTTGAATGGGATCTTTGGACGAGACTTCTAATTGTTGACTTAAAAATTCGTTTGCTGGAATAACCGTGATGGAAAGAACAAAAATCTCTGCTTCTTTACCTTGAACAGCTACTTGATCGCTATACCGTTTCACTGTTTGAGTCAAGGTTTGTTTTAGCTTCTGGTCTGCTACAAAGGTGCCCCTTCCTTGATGACGTTCCAAATATCCTTCAAGTGTTAATTGATTTAATGCAGTTCTAACGGTGGTACGGCTTACATTGAAATCTTTACATAGCTCTAATTCTGTTGGGATTTTGTCCCCCGGTTTATATTTCTTCGCTTTGATTTGGTTTAGTAATTCTTCCTTAATAAAAGCATGCAAGGATCGGTTTTTCTCCATTTTGCTCTCCTCTCTACTTCATAATTAGTTCTCCGTTATAGGTTTTCTTCACTAACTTATGACAAGGAAATTATATATCATCAGGTCGTCGTAAAAATACAATAATTGGATTAGTTTGTTAAACACCACTTTAATCATTGACTCCATACGTTAGTCGTTTAAAAAAGGATTTTAGGTCACTTTTGACGATTCCGTAGTATAGTTTGTTATAACCATTTGTAGCATTTGTTTTATTCCGTATATATAAGGTGTGTAAGACTCCCACTTCAGGAGTTGGATAATCGTACAGCAACAAGTCTAAGGGGGGAGATAACAGCACCTAAATATCCGATTCGTTCCTTTAACAATCCGTGGGGGATGAATAAAAACCCCCACGGATTGAAAATTCACTTTATCCAGCATGTAACTAGCAGTTAGACTTACCACCATCCTATGAGGTGTGACCTTGGTGGATAATCGGCTGGTAGCTTTGCAAGCCAATGTCCAATTCTGTTCAGAGGTCTTCATGTCATATTCATGCGATACTAACGTTCCATATGGATAAAGAAAATCACCACTAATAGACTTTTCACTCTTTTGAATCGAAATAGTTGCGCTTTTATAAGTTGTCAGTTGCAGATTGCCACTGCAATTAAAATGAACAGAAGACAGCTCCAGATTTTGTACTGCTGCGATATGGAATTATGCGTTCTCATATGTACGACGCGTTGCATAAATGCGCTGATTACAAATAAGAGTGATGTTAGTCAAAGTTTACAAGATTATCTATTTAAATACAACTTATTCGTATAAATGTTATTACAAATAACAAATAAAATAAAATGTATTTACATTTATTTATTTGTATGATACATTTTAATTGATTTAATAGAATTTTATACATCTATGAGCAGTGAACACTACAGCAAAGGAGATAAACCAAATGACAATCAAATTAGTCGTAATTGGTGGTGGTTCCAGCTATACACCAGAGATTATTGAGGGGATTATTTTGCGCCATCATTCATTTCCTGTTACAGAAATTGTATTAGTTGATATTGAAGAAGGAAATCAAAAGCTTGAAATCGTTGGTCAGTTAGCAAAACGGATGATTGAAAAATCTAACAAACCAATAAAATTATCATGGACATTGGATAGAAAGGAGGCATTAAAACAGGCTGATTTTGTCTCAACGCAAATAAGAGTAGGTGGATTAACAGCAAGATCAAAAGACGAGCGTATTCCTCTGCAACATGGGTATATTGGTCAAGAGACAAATGGTGCTGGGGGAATATTTAAAGCATTACGCACGATACCGGTTTTATTAGAGTTGGCTCGAGATGTTCACGAAATCTGTCCACAGGCATGGGTGATAAATTTTACAAATCCTGCCGGTATTGTAACAGAAGCATTGTTAAAGCATTCACCGCATAAAAAAGTAATTGGAGTGTGTAATATTCCTTATAATATGCGTTATTCGACTGCAGAAATTTTAAATACGAAACCTAAGAACGTGATGATTGAATTTATTGGCTTAAATCATTACGTATTCGGTCGAAAAGTATTCGTTAATGGTGTCGACTATACAAGTGAAGTACTAACAAAAGTGAGTCAGGGATTAGATTATTCACCAGCCAATATTGTAAACCTTGGTTGGTCGAAAACGTTTATTGAAGCAACCTCATTGCTGCCAAATCCATATCACCAATATTATTTTCAAACCGCAGCGGTGCTAAAGAAGGATAAGCAGGCACTAGAAGAAAATGGGACACGTGCAGAAGTCGTACGAAGACTGGAAAAATCTTTATTCGAACTATATAAAAATCCGGATCTTTGTGATAAACCAAAAGAGTTAGAAGAAAGAGGCGGGGCTTTTTATAGTGATGTAGCATGCAGCTTGATGGATTCAATTTATAATAATAAAGCAGATATCCAGACGGTTAACACATTAAATAAAGGGGCTATCCCTGAATTGCCGGAAGATTCGGTGATTGAGGTGAACAGTGTTATTACGAAAAATGGACCACAGCCAATTACAGTTGGGGCTTTACCAAACAGTGTGAAAGGTCATATTTATCAAATGAAGGCATTTGAGGAATTAGTGATCCGTGCAAGTATAACCGGTCATTATAAAGATGCCTACCTGGCAATGGTTATGAATCCATTGATAGGTGATGAAGTTGGCAGCAAGACATTACTAGATGCGTTATTAGAAGCACATAAAGATTACTTACCACAATTTTAATTATGGGGGTATAGAAATGAATAGTAAAGCAATGCAAAAATTCATTGAAATTGCTGGGCGGATTGGGTCACAACGTCATCTTGTTGCTGTACGTGATGGATTTGTAGCTATCATGCCACTGATTATTGTCGGGTCGCTAGCGATTCTAATTAATAACTTTCCTCCGTTTGGGGCGTTTAATTTTGTTGAATGGATGAATGGGATTTTTGGTGAAGGAAACTGGCAGGCAGTGGGGGGAAGTATTTGGAATGGAACATTTGCCATTTTAGGTCTTTTAGTTACCTTTTCCATTGCGTTTAATTTAGCTAAGTCCTATGAGGTTGATGGCCTTGCCGCTGGTTTAATAGCAGGTGCTGGATTTATTATGCTGGTGCCTGTCACTAGTGATGGCGGGTTAGACATGGGATGGCTTGGAACACAAGGATTGTTTGTGGGAATCATATTAGCTTTAGTGGTCACGGAGTTGTTTCGAACATTAATTACATCCAAGATGACGATTAAGATGCCAGAGGGCGTGCCTGACGGTGTAACTAGATCTTTTGAAGCACTAATCCCCGCTGTACTCATTTTAATTTTAGTTGGATTTTTCCAAGCCATGATGACTGTATTTGCTGAGAAGAGTATTTTTGAAGTAATCTTTAACATGATTCAAGAGCCATTGCAAGGCTTAGGAAATACATTGCCTGCTGCTATGCTTGTTTCCTTTTTAAATCATTTGCTTTGGTTCTTCGGATTACATGGTACGAATATTATCGGCTCTGTAATTGAACCCGTTTATTTGCCATTAATTGAAGAAAACCTTAATCTGTTTAAGAGTGGTATGTCGGCATTTGAAGTACCTAACATTGTTACAAAACCATTTTTAGATTCATTCGTTTTTATAGGAGGTTCTGGAACTACGATTGCTTTGTTAATTGCTGTCTTTGTCGTTATTCGCAGAGAGAAGAACCATCCTTATCGACAAGTAGCTAAGTTATCTGCTCCAGCAGGATTATTTAATATTAACGAGCCAGTGATTTTTGGTTTACCAATCGTGTTAAATCCAGTGATGTTAATTCCATTTATTTTAGTCCCTGTAACGCTTACCATTACGTCTTATATAGCTATTGCAACAGGGTTAGTACCTAGGACAGTTGCAATCTTGCCATGGACAACACCACCTATCCTAAGTGGCTATCTCGTAACGGGAGGAAGCTTTAGAGGAGTTGTGTTACAATTATTTAATTTAGCGCTTGCTATTGTTATGTATATACCGTTTGTTATGGCGGGAGCAAGAATGTTGAAAAGAAATGAGGGAAATGCAAAATGATGGTAAAGGAAGAATTACAACAGCTTTCGTTTTCTATTATTCTTCACGCAGGTAATGCTCGATCGCTTTCTATGGAAGCGATATCAAAAGCAAAGGCGTACCAATTTGAGCAAGCACGTACGATGATCGAAGAAGCGGAAGAGGCATTTAGAGAAGCGCATCATATACAAACGAAACTGCTGCAGCAAGAGGCAGAAGGAAAACATACGGACGTATCCGTCATTCTGATTCATGCTCAAGATCATTTGATGACAGCGCTAACAGTGAAAGACTTGGCTGTTGAAATAATTGAACTATATGAAAAAATGGAAACAATAGAGGGGGAGAAGCAGTGAAAATTATCCTTGTTTGTTCAGCTGGCATGTCCACGTCTATGCTCGTTAAAAAAATGAAAGAAACAGCGGATAGCCGTAATCTAGAAGTAGATATTCGTGCTATTGCAGAAACACAACTGAAAAATGAAATGGAAGACCTTCAAGTCGTGCTAATTGGTCCTCAAGTTCGTTATTTAGAAAAGAAAATAAAAGCTCAGCTTGAACCAAAAGGCGTAGCCGTAGACGTTATTGATCAAATGGCATATGGCATGATCCAAGGTGATAAAGTATTAGATCAGGCACTTTCCTTAGCGAAGAAATAGCATATAGAAATGAATAGAAGCATGTATATCTATCTCATGAGTTTGTCCCAAGTCTGTCATAGATTTGGGTTTTTTTATTGTATAGGAACCTATAAAATGAGGTGCTTGTGGATAACGAAATAACCGAAGCCACGTCCGGCGCATGAGCCCAGCAACGATGCGACTTTAGAAATCGCCCTACGATAAGGCCTCATCGGTTCGTCTCTAAGAGGAAGGCCGACTAAACAGGGGCTTGCCGCTCAGGCGCCGGCATACCCCTGTTTTTAGTGGCATGATTCCTTTATCTTTAGTTGATTCGTTCCATTCGCTACGTTGCTACGGGCGCCCCGAGCTTTTGTTCCACTATAGTAAAGTATAAGATTTTTTTGGTTTATAGTATAAGAAAAACAAAGGCTTGGCGACAAGCCAAGTTTTTCTAAAGGAACCTTCTACAATCGCTTTGAAGGCTATAATATTGCGCATTACTCACTTCGCTATGGGAGCTTGTCGGGAGGTTGACTGAAACAAGAAACTCAGAATTTCATCACTATTTAGCACTTGATTAAAATAGTTATCTATTTTATAATGTTTTTGTAAATGATTTTCATTTTGATTTAATCAGTGTAAATAATTCATGTTTGTTAGATGAATTTTTAAATTCCTCTTTTGTGTAGGCGCTTACGGATGAGGGCGGTAATGAAAATCGTACACTGTTGAAGAGATGGGGTGTTGAAATGAAAAAAGTGTTATTTGAGCAAGCGCAAAGGTTTGGAAAGTCGTTTATGCTGCCAATTGCAGTGTTGCCTGCGGCAGGGCTGCTACTAGGAATAGGTGGAGCCTTTAGTAACCCTGCAACGATCGAAGCATACACTTTCCTGGATCAGAAATGGTTACAGGCGATCTTTACCATAATGAGTTCAGCAGGCAATATTGTTTTTGCAAATTTGGCTTTAATTTTTGCTGTAGGGGTTGCAATCGGATTAGCAAGAAATGATAAAGGTACAGCAGGTTTGGCGGCAGTGTTAGGATATTTAGTAATGAATGCCACGATTAATGCGATGTTGACTATTACTGGTGAGTTGGCCGAAAGTAATTTAGCCGAAGTTGGTCAAGGAACAATATTAGGTATTCAAACTTTAGAGACAGGTGTTTTTGGTGGTGTTATTTTAGGTTTACTTACTTATTTCCTCCATCAACGTTATAACAATGTGGAACTTCCAAAGTTTTTAGGGTTTTTTGGAGGTTCACGATTTATTCCGATTGTTACAGCATTTATGTCCATTATATTAGGAGTTATTTTATATTATGTTTGGCCCATTATTCAAACAGGCATTTTCTCTCTTGGCGGGTTAGTAGAAGCAACTGGTTATTTGGGGACTTTCTTGTATGGTTTTATTTTAAGACTACTTGGTCCATTTGGCTTACATCATATTTTTTATATCCCTTTTTGGACGACAAGTCTTGGCGGCTCTATGATTGTTGATGGCACTTTAATTGAAGGAACACAAAGGATCTTTTTTGCTCAATTAGCGCAACCTGATGTAGAACAATTTTATATCGGAACTGCTCGGTTTATGGCTGGCAGACATATTACGATGATGTTTGGACTACTTGGCGCTTGTTTGGCTATTTATCAAATGGCTATACCAAAAAACAAAAAGATAGTATTGGGATTAATGTTATCAGCAGGTTTAACGTCTTTTTTAACAGGTATTACAGAACCAATTGAATTTTCCTTTTTATTTGTTGCGCCAATCCTTTACGTTATCCATGCTCTATTTGATGGTTTAGCGTTCATGTTAGCGCATATGTTTGAGGTTACGATAGGACAAACTTTCTCAGGCGGATTTATTGATTTTATGCTCTTTGGTGTCTTGCAAGGCGTAGAAAAGACAAATTGGATATGGGTGCCAGTCATTGGTGTATTCTGGTTTTTCTTATACTACTTCACGTTCCGATTTGCAATAGCTAAGTTCCATTTAAAAACACCTGGTCGTCAGGATGAAGATATGGAAATACAAATGTTTACCCCAGAAGAACAAGCTCTCGCTATTATAAATGGCCTTGGTGGTAAAGCTAATATTAAAGATGTTGATAACTGTGCTACGCGTTTAAGAGTAAGTGTATTTGACCAAGAACGCGTTCAAAAGGATGCACTTATGAAAACAGGTGCAAAAGGAGTAGTGGCCAAGGGAAACGGGATTCAAGTGATATACGGACCAGAGGTAACGACGATTAAAAATAATGTTGAGAAGACAATGGGAGAGTTGTAATATGTATTTAAAACAACTAGAAAAACAACTGATTGTATCTTGCCAAGCGTTGGAGCATGAACCGTTACATTCCTCAGAAATGATGGCAAAAATGGCTCTAGCAGCGGTTCAGGGTGGTGCAAAAGGAATTAGAGCTAATTCTGTAGCCGATATAAAAGCAATTAAAAACCAAGTAAATGTTCCGATAATCGGATTAATGAAGCAAGATTACGAGGATAGTGATGTTTACATTACGCCTACAAAAAAAGAAGTGAAAGCTTTGTTAGAGGTAGGTACAGATATTATTGCCATGGATGCAACCATGCGAAAGCGCCCAGGGGATGAAACGTTAGAAGGCATTATTACATTTATCAAGTCACAATCAAATACGGAAATAATGGCAGATATTTCTACTGTAGAGGAAGCAAAACATGCAGAAGAGTTAGGCTTTGATTGTGTATCGACAACTTTAGTAGGTTACACACAGGAAACAGAAGGACAGCACATTGCAACGAACAATTTTAAACTGTTACATGAGATACGATCAGCAGTATCCATCCCAGTCATTGCAGAAGGGAAAATTAGTACGCCACAAACTGCTTTTAAAGCTCTTGAGAATGGTGCGTATTTTGTGGTAGTAGGCAGCGCAATTACTAGACCGCAATTAATTACCAAAACATTTGTAGATGAGGTTCAAAAATATAGCGCCAACAATTAAGTTGGTTGCTATATTTTTTTATATTCTTCTAATTTAGACAGTGTCTGGTTATAATTCGTACTCGCCTCTTCATTGGTTAATAGCATCATACTAATTATGTCTAAACAAATTAAAATAGATAACTGACTGTTCATAAAACCTTTTGTTTGATAGTGCTGTACACTTGCGGTATACAGGATAATATCTGACTGTTTTGCTAAACTGGTTTCAGAAAAATTGGTAACGGTGACGACCCTCGCTCCCTTTGATTTGGCTAGTTGTACGCTATCAATCACTTCTTTTGTCTGTCCAGAAGATGATATGGCAATAACGACATCGTTTTTTGTAAGAATAGAGGCATTAATAACCATAGCATGTGAATCTGTATGCGTATCTACACTATACCCCATTCTGCTTAATCTTATTTTAAGTTCTTCAGCGGACAAACCAGAGCTACCAATACCATAGATATGAATTCGATTAGCGTTTTGTATCCAGTTGGAAACAAGTTCATAATCATTAACAGTTGCTACAGAGTGTGTTGATTTAATCACAGAGTTATAAACTTGCGCAACCTTTTCTATTGCTTCATTAGACTCAATAGTTTCCTCGACTGCATCACGTAATAATATTTTAAATTCTACAAAGTTACTTACCCCAATTTTTTTACAAAAACGCGTAATTGTAGCTACAGAAACACTTATTTTACTAGCTAATTCTTTTATATGTATATTTAATAAATGTTGGCTATTATTTATTACATAATCAGCAACTTTTTTTTCGGTTTTACTTAATGTTTGGTATTTTAATAGCACCTCATCAAGGATAGAATTCATTCTTGGTCACCTCCATAAGTAGTATATAATCTAAAAGAACAATGAATTCGAGTTGCTCGCTTCTCGAATGGAATATATGTAGAAGAGACAGTGAGTTATCTGTAATTAAAGAATGGGCGAAGCAACACAATTTTCATCTCACCTTTGAACACCCTATAAACGATATTATATAAGAGAGAGTTAATAATTGCTAATTCAGCACGACAAACGCTTCGACTTGATGGTGAAAATAGGATGTAAGTACGTATACATTCTAAACTATAGCTAATAAAAACAATTGTCCTCTGATATTTTAGAAGGGTTTTTATTTCACTATAGGAAAGCATAAGATTTTTTTGGTTTATAGTTTGAAAGAACTTAAAAATTGATTTTAAATAAAAAAGTGCATAACAAAATAAGCCTATATATAAGGCGTAAAATTAAAAATATTATAAAAATAGTAGTAATCTAAAGTTTCTTAAATTATTAATTCCTCAGCAGTTAGGATAAATATTCCTTATATCAACACATCCCCACCGAATTTTATAGTGGATAAAGCAGACATTGACTGTTTGCCACGTAATAAACTGGAATTGTTTATACAAGGATTAGTTTCCGTGCTCATTGGCACACTTATTTGTACTTAAAAATGACAAACGGCACATCTTAGTATGCGGGCAGCAAAGTAAAGAACTGCACCACTCAACTCCCCGTGCTCTGTAGTGTATCTGCCTACCCAATTATATTATATCAACTTTTTCGGGGGTGGAAGAATTACTTTTATTCATTTTTGTGCCCTGAGCATAGCGAAAGGCATGATACTTAGTATAAGAAAAACAAAGGCTTCCGCCATAAGACTTGGCGACAAGCCAAGTTTTTCTAACAATAAATTTTTCTTTACAATTTCCACCATTATTGCTAATCTAGACTTAGTTCATCAATAAATTAGAATCTTTTTAACACTAGGGGAGCTAGATGGTTAGCTGAGAGAAACGTGTGTCGTTTTGACCCTTTGTACCCGAACAGGATAATGCCTGCGTGGGAAAGTGTAGTCATAGCTGACTGCATTTCACGTGAATGGAATGCAGTTTTTTTATCTTTCTATCCATTATGTCCGTTACCCATGATGGGAGTTGCTTTGTTTAGCTTTGGCACTCATGCTACGTAGTTAGATCTTCTTTATAAGATCGGTCTTCATATGGCCATGTGTCCTTTTCGCATTATAAAGTTTGGTATCTCGTTAGACGGGCGCTTACGTTTTGAATGTAGATAATTTCACTGTGACTGCTACATAACACACACCAATTTCTTCGCAAAGGTTGTCCAACTATTTTAGAAATAGTTGTATAAAGCTCAACTCTTCTAAACCATTCCAAATATCCCTTTTAGCCATTCTAATTCTTGTTAGATTCCTTTATTCTGTATAATTTGTAATTAATTTCTTTTTTTAATTATTTTTTGTACAATGAATAGGAGGGAAAAATTCCCAATTACGATGATTGGGGAGATATAGTATACCTACCACAGACTGAATTTTCACTAACTGGAGGCGGTTATAAATGAAAGAACAATGGGGATTTTTAGAAAACGTACCTCATGACGCTGCAATTAATATGGCCTTAGATGAAGCACTGTTACAGTGGCATTATGAAGAAAAAATACCTCCAACATTACGTTTTTATCAATGGAGGAAACCTACTCTTTCCATTGGACATTTTCAAAAATTGGAGGGGAGAATTGATTTAGAAGGCGTTCAGAAGCACCAATGCCAATTGGTTCGGAGAATGACTGGAGGAAGTGCTGTGCTGCATGACGATGAATTAACTTATAGCATTGTTATTTCCGAATCGCACCCGTCTGTAGCTTCGTCAATTCGCCAAGCCTATTATGATTTATCCAAAGGAATTCTGGAAGGATATAACCATTTAGGAATAAAAGCAAGTTATGCTGAATCGGTATCTAAGGAGCGAAGCAATATTTGTTTTGAGCGCCCAGCATTTTATGAAATGGTCGTGGATGGTAAAAAACTTTCAGGAAATGCACAGACGAGGAAAAAAGGAGTACTCCTTCAGCACGGATCGATCCCTATATCGATGAATGTAGATATGCTGTTCGATATGTTTATTTTTCCAAATGAAAAAATAAAAATGAGAAAGAAGCAAGCTTTTTGGAACAAAGCTACAACCATAAACCGGATTTTACAGAAAAATATTTCGTATGACACCGTGAAAGCAGCTTTTAAAAAAGGTTTTTCAGAAGGTCTCGAAATTGAACTGAAAGAATTTTCATTAACAAAAAGCCAGTGGAATGAAGTGTATCGGTTAGCTGAAAAAAAATATGCTAATTTACCATTAGAAGGAGCGGTTTCTCATGTCTAAAAATACAACACCCCTAAGAAAACCTGCATGGTTAAAAACGAAAATCAATACGAATCAGTCGTATCGTGGTTTAAAGAAGTTAATGCGGGAGAATCGTCTCAATACAGTGTGCGAGGAAGCTCGTTGTCCTAATATCCACGAATGTTGGAGCGAGAGAAAGACAGCAACCTTTATGATTTTAGGTGATACATGTACAAGGGGATGCCGCTTTTGTGCTGTAAAGACAGGATTACCAAATGAATTGGATTGGGGAGAACCAGAACGCGTAGCTGATTCAGTTGCAATCATGGGACTAAAGCATGTTGTCGTGACAGCTGTTGCTCGTGACGATTTAAATGATGGGGGGGCAGCTGTTTTTGCAGAAACTGTTCGGGCGATTAGACGTAAAAATCCAGGCTGTACGATTGAGATTCTGCCTTCTGATATGAAAGGGGATTATGAAAGCTTACATACGTTAATGGATAGCGAGCCAGATATTTTTAATCATAATATTGAAACAGTAAGGCGGCTAACAAAACGGGTTCGGGCTAGGGCAATGTATGATCGTTCTCTCCAGCTTTTGCAGCGGGTAAAAGAAATCAAGCCGAATACGCCGACGAAATCAAGTATAATGGTTGGTTTGGGAGAAGAAAAAGAGGAAATTATTCAAGCAATGGATGACTTGTTAGCTCACCAAGTAGATATAATGACAATTGGTCAATATTTGCAACCGACGAAAAAGCATTTACAAGTTGAACGCTATTATCATCCCGATGAATTTGAAGAATTAAAGAAAATAGCTCTGGAAAAAGGGTTTAAGCATTGTGAAGCAGGGCCTTTAGTCCGTTCTTCTTACCATGCTGATGAGCAGGTGAGCAAGACTTCTGCACAACGGAGAATTGATTATATGAAAGGATATGAGAGTCAAGAAAAAAAGCAAGTTGATTTCCAATTCTAAGAAGCGATATGAGTTAGGATCATGGGAAAATATGGTTTTGTTCGAAAAAGTCCTCTTTAAAGCAAGAGGGCTTTTCGTCTTTTTGTCATGTCTAATGATGCTGCAGGCTTTGATTTAAAATAATAAAACAACTAACGGTATTAGTACAATTTAACAATAAGTGTTCTTCATGTACATTAGTAATCCGTGTGGAACCCTTTCATGTTTCTGTTCGTATATAATGATATACTGGGATATAGAAATGGAGCGTATTCATGATGAAATCCATCACCGTAAAGCAATTAGCAAAACAATTCAATTTAGAAATTTTGGCAGGAAATGATGAATTAGAGCGTTTAATAACGAAGCCGCGAACACATCGCCCTGGGCTGGAATTTATCGGTTTTTTTGATTTTTTCCCAATGGAGCATGTTCAGGTGTTAGGGAAAAAGGAGATCGCCTATTTACATCAATTAACCCATGATGAAAGAAGGTCGCGAATTGGCAATATCGTGAAATACCATCCGCCTTGTTTTATTGTAACCTCCGAACAAGAAGGATTGATGTATTTAACTCAATTTTGTAATGAAGAGGGTATTCCACTACTTCGTACAAAAGAGCCTACATCCACTTTTATTGAAAAATATGATGCTTATATGATCAAGTCATTAGCACCGGAAACAGCAATTCATGCTGTTTGTGTTAACATTTTTGGGCTTGGAATACTCATTCGTGGAAAATCAGGGATTGGAAAAAGTGAAATTGCCCACACGTTGATAGGTAGAGGGCATCGATTAGTGGCGGACGATATCGTTGTTTTAAAAAAACTCGGTCCGGATACTTTATTAGGAACACATAATGAAACGAATAAAGAGTTTCTCGCTTTACGAAGTGTCGGTTTACTAAATGTCGTTCGTTTGTATGGAAGGAAGGCGTTTCAAGAAGAAACACGTATCGCATTGGATATTCATTTAACAGAATGGGAAAAAGATGCTTTAAACAATGAATTGGAACTTGAAACAAAGACGAATGATTATATGGGGGTTACTATACCTACAATAGAAATTCAATTGCAACCAGGACGCGATGTCGTCGGCTTAATTGAAGCTGCGGCAAATAACTGGTATTTAAAACAACAAGGCTATAGTGCAGCAGAAGAATTTATTCAACGTCTAGAATCAGATATGGAAAATAAGGGGAAAACTAATTAAATGATAGTTCTAAATGGGGTTGGGACAAAAGCAAATACGATATAGCAATAGCCGAACGATCCATTTATCCCGCTTATAAGGTTAGACTCCGACTTCAAGTACGACAAGTGAAGCAGTAGATATTAGCGCCTAAATACTCGATTCGTTTAGTGGTCTTTAGGTCATACCATTATGGTACTAACAATAAGTAGGGGATAAAAGAACCCCCTACTTATTGGGTCTACTTTATTGTTCGTTTTTTGAATCAGCAGCGCTGGTTTGGTTATATCCCAGTCTTTACATAAGTTATAGTTATGTATGGTAAGCCCACATTTGGAGCTAAAAGCAGCTGTTTACACTTTATCCGTGTAGGTCTAGGTAATTAAGGCAGCATCATAAATAATGCTACGATGGAAATAATAGGGATCGCGAGTACTAGGAATGTACTAATTAAAGAAAATTGTGTGACCATAGCTTTAGCTTCCTCCGGCACATCTACTTTTTTCTGTAAAAAAATAAAGAATACCGCAAAGATAACGAGAAATAATAGAATGATTGCCGGTGTGTATAGCTCTGAAATTTCAGCTACGCTTTCCATCTGAGAAAAGCCGTAAACAATCAATAGTATTGGAAGACCTTCGCTTATTGCTACACCAATCATCATATTGTTTTGAACTCTTGCTTGTAGACTAGGGTCTTGTTTTAACTTTTCCACATTTATTTTAAAGAGTGCTAAAATGGGGATCATTGCTAGAGCAGCTGCTGCAACAAATACATACGGGCTCATGGAAACAACCTCCTTCCTTAAAATTGGTGAAAATGGCTATGTCTTGTCGCTTGTCCGGTTAAAGCTGGATTGATTTTAAAAGATAAGAAACCAGCATGGCTCGCCAAGAGCGCAAGCCACCATCTATGATGAAAAACTTTGCTTTATAATGTTTAGATTCTTGAAAGACTACCTAAAATAAATAAGTTATATAATGGTAAATAGCGTTTTTTTCACTTAAGTGCTTGGGGATAACGAAATAACCGACTAGCCACGTCCGGCTCCATCGCTCAGCAACTAGGCGACTTTAGAAATGCGCCCTACGATAAGGCCTCATCGGTTCGTGGTAAAGAGGAAGGCCGACTAAAAACGGGCTTGCCGCTCAGCCGTCGGCATACCCCTGTTTTTAGGGGCATGATTCCTAAATCTTTAGTTGATTCGTTCCATTCGCTACGTTGCTAAACGGGCGCCCCTCGCCTTTGTTCATTTTATTTGCTACATTGTATGAAATGATAATCTCCAACAGGTTTATTCTGTTTTTCTTAATGCCTATTGGACAAAGCCTTGAGCTACTTACCTTGCAATAAGTTAAATCGTAACATCCAGATAAGTTTCACTATCCTAATGCTAACTTTTAAAATTAGCCTATCATGTTTGACGATTCTGTACAATAAAATTTGCTAAAAACTGCTAGGATTCGATATAATTTAAGTCGATTATTATAATTCAAACTAAGAGGAACACAGCTAAGAATATTAGGAGAATAATATGATAAATTATGTGGATTTAATTATAGCCTTTGGGATTGCAGTTATTACTTCTTTTTTGCTGACATATCCCGTAAAGAGATTAGCTATCTTTATCGGTGCCGTTGACTTCCCCAATTATCGCAAAATACATACGAAAGTAACGCCTCGGCTTGGAGGCTTAGCCATTTTTTTTGGTATGGTTGCAGGGTTAGTATATTTACAACCAAGCCACCCGCATTTAGCTGAAATTGCTGCTGGAGCAGTTGTTATTATTATAACCGGTGCTCTAGATGATCGTTTCAGCATTCAGCCAGTTGTTAAATTAACAGGACAATTGATCGCAGCTTCGTTTTTGGTTTCTTCTGGGCTGATTATTGAAAAATTGACGCTTCCGCTCTTTGGCACCGTTGAATTGGGATTTGCAAGTGTACTAATTACGGTTCTCTGGGTGGTCGGGATTACCAATGCAATTAATTTAATTGATGGACTAGATGGTTTAGCAACTGGGGTAACAACGATTGCTTTAATCAGTATTTGTGTCATGGCTTTTATTGATATGCAAATCATAGTCGCTTATTTATGTATCGTGTTAATTGGCAGCAATCTCGGTTTTTTATATCACAATTTTTACCCTGCCAAAATTTATATGGGTGATACAGGCTCCAATTTTTTAGGCTATATGATTGCGGTAGTTTCCATGCTTGGTTTATTTAAAAATGTTGCTTTGTTTAGCTTTGTTATTCCAATTATTGTCTTGGCTGTACCAATATTTGACACACTGTTTGCCATTGCAAGAAGAGCATATAATAAAGAGAATATTATGATGCCTGATAATAAGCATATTCATTATCAACTTTTACAAGCAGGGTATAGTCATCGTAAAACAGTATTAATCATATACGGGTTTAGTGGATTGTTTGGCATCATGGCGGTGCTGTTTTCCAATGCAAGTATAACAGTCGCCTTTATCATTACGATCATTGTGCTTATTCTGCTCCATTTGTTTGCCGAAATGGCTGGAATAGTGATGGGAGGGAAGCGACCGGTTTTACGTATGCTTCGCCTGCTCATTACCAAGCGAAAAAGAGATCAATAAACATAATCAATCGTCAAAATGTGAAAAGTTTATTATAATAAAAGAAGTTGTACCATTATCATTGAACATGATGTAAGAACCTGGAAGGGAATGACCTACAAAACATGGAAAAACAACAAATTGGTGTTATCGGTTTAGCAGTAATGGGGAAAAACTTAGCATTAAATATTGAAAGCCGTGGCTATTCGGTTACCGTTTATAACCGTTCTGGCGATAAAACAGATGCTTTTTTGGACAATGAAGCAAAAGGAAAACAATTTAAAGGTACTAAAACAATCGAGGAATTTGTGGAATCACTGGAAAAACCACGAAAAATATTATTAATGGTAAAAGCTGGTGCTCCAACAGATGCGACCATTGAATCGCTTCTTCCATATTTGGAGAAAGGCGATATTTTAATTGATGGTGGTAATACGCTTTATGAAGATACGATACGTCGTAATAAGGCCCTTGAAAAATCAGGCATACATTTTATCGGCACAGGTGTATCAGGTGGAGAAGAGGGAGCGTTAAAGGGACCTTCCATTATGCCAGGAGGTCAAAAAGAAGCGCATGAGCTAGTAGCGCCAATTTTTGAAGCTATTGCAGCCAAAGTAGATGGAGCTGCTTGTACAACATATATTGGACCAGATGGCGCAGGGCATTATGTAAAAATGGTGCACAACGGTATTGAATATGGAGATATGCAGCTTATAGCAGAAGCGTACTTTATTTTAAAGCATGTGCTTGGAATGGAAGCAGACGAGTTGCATGAAGTATTTGCAGATTGGAATAAAGGCGAATTAGACAGTTATCTTATCGAGATCACAGCAGATATTTTCACCAAAAAAGATGAAGAAACTGGAAAACCATTAGTTGACGTTATTCTAGATACGGCAGGACAAAAAGGAACTGGAAAGTGGACAAGTAAAAACGCTCTTGATTTAGGTGTACCTCTTCCATTAATTACCGAGTCCGTATTTGCACGTTTTATTTCTGCCATGAAGGATGAGCGCGTACGCGCAAGTGAAGAGCTGCATGGTCCAGAGAAAAAGGAATTTACTGGCGATAAAAAAGAGCTTATTGAAGCGGTAAGAAAAGCACTATATATGAGTAAAATTTGTTCCTATGCTCAAGGGTTCGCACAAATGCGTGCGCAATCAGAAGAGAATGATTGGAATTTGAATTACGGTGAGATTGCGATGATCTGGCGCGGGGGATGTATTATTCGTGCACAATTCCTGCAAAAGATTAAAGATGCATACGAAAGAACACCGGATTTAGCTAATTTACTGCTTGATCCATATTTTAAAGAAATCGTAAAAAACTACCAAGACGCCCTGCGTGAAGTCGTCGCTATTGCAATTAAGCATGGAATTGCTGTACCAGCTTTTTCAAGTGCCATTGCTTATTATGACAGTTATCGTTCCGCTGATTTACCAGCAAACCTGGTACAAGCACAGCGTGATTACTTCGGTGCGCACACGTACCAACGAAAAGACAAAGAAGGCGTCTTTCACACAAACTGGTTTTAATGATTATTTTGATTAAAAAACCCCTCTACCACTTTGTTTGAGGGGTTTTTAGTGTGTTGTGTTAACAATTAAATTAGACCGCAACTATCCTTGCACTTAAATTATCATTTTGCCATGAAAAATAGTTTGAAAGTAGGTTAGCGAAATTTGACGAAAACTACTGCAAATGTCCTATTTTAACGGAGGGTTGCTTTTTATCCCGTATATAAGGTGCTGTACGACTCCACTTCAGGAGTTGGATAAATCTGTACTGCAACAAGTCTAAGTGGGAGATAACAGCACCTAAATGCCCTGTTTCGTAAGCGGCCTTTAGATCATACCATTACGGTACTAACAATCAGTAGAGGATGAATGAAAACCCCCACTGATTGAAGATTCACTTTATAGATTAGATGTCGTTTGTCATTTTATTTCCTAGGTTTTATTTTCTAATACTAGTAGGGAAAAAGGACTAACTGTGCGAACTACAGCGCATTTTTATGTTAAAAAACATATCATGCTTCTCCATCTTAATTGTGTCTATCCTTGAAATATCGCAGGAAAATCAAATATTTCTAAAAAAACATCAATTATATCACGAAAAATCTATCTTATGATTTTGTTCAGCACGTTGATATCTAGTCCATAAGTCTGGTGAAAAACTGTAGTTATTTGTCGAAAAGGACAAATCTGCTCTATTTGAATACAGGACTATTTACACTTCCTATATATTACCAACTTTAATATGATTTAATATATCAGAATATTTAGATTGAAATAGAAAGGGTGATTTTTCTGATGATACGGATCTAAAAAACAGTCATTATGACATATTATGTAGCCTTTTTGAACATCTGTTCCCTTCCTAATATTCTATCGTTCATAATGTTGTTCAAAAATTAACATTTTAATCCAAGGGGGAAATTGTATGAAGCTAAGATTGACCATTAAACGCTCTTTTATTATGTTATTTGTATTTTTACTTATGTTTAGCAGTTTTTCCACGGTGCATGCAGTGAAGCAATTACCTCAGATGAAAAATCAGCCAGACCTTACATCAGAAAAATTAAAAGAAACGAGTAATCCTAATAAAAAGGTCCGAGTCATTGTAGAAGTGGAAGATAAACCAGCAATAGAAATAGCAACAAAAAAAGGCATAATGTTTAAGCAAATGCCGAAAAATGAAAAGAAAAAATTGGAAAACGGCGCCAAGAAAAAACAAAAGTCGGTAAAAGAAGAAATGAAGCAGAAAAAAGTCGATGCAACCTATTACGAGGAATTTACAACGGTTGTCAATGGCTTTAGTGCAGAAGTAAAGCAAGGTGATCTGGAAAAAATTAAAGAAATGAATAACGTAAAAAAGGTTCATACCGTAAATGAGTACAAACGCCCAATTGCTATACCGGATATGAAATATAGTAAAGAATTAGTAGAAGCACAGCAGGCTTGGAGAGAATATGACTTTAAGGGGGAAGGGATGGTTGTTGGTATTATTGATACCGGGATTGACCCAACTCACCAGGATATGATGTTATCTGATGAACAAACTGCTGAACTAACAGAAGATGAAGTGGAACAGATCGTCGATAACGAATCGCTTCCGGGAAAATTTTATACAGAAAAAATCCCATATGGCTACAATTATATGGATAACAATGGTGAAATACGAGAAATACATGCTGGAGCAAACTATCACGGTATGCATGTTGCAGGTACTGTTGCAGCAAATGGAAATGAAGAGAGTAGCGGTGTTGTTGGGGTTGCTCCAGAAGCACAGCTGCTTGCATTGAAAGTGTTTGGAAATGACCCAGAAATGCAGTCTACTTTTGGCGATATTTATGTGAAAGCAATTGATGATGCGATTAAGCTAGGCGCAGACGCTTTAAATATGAGCTTAGGTTCGCCAGCTGGCTATGTCAATGATGATGCACCTGAGCAACAAGCTGTTTCTCGTGCTGTCGAAAATGGGGTACTTATGTCCATTTCTGCCGGTAATAATGCTTTATTTGGTGATGGATTTGCTTATCCTGATGCGGCTAATCCGGATTATGGTGTAGCAGGATCACCAGGTGTCTCTTCTGATTCACTCCAGGTTGCTTCATTTGAAAATACATTTATGGAAGTAGATAAGTTAACCTATACCATTGACGATCAAAAAGAGTCAGCAGCCTTTTTATCAGCAGGCAATACAAGTCCTGATGCCGATGGCACTTCCTTCCCTGTATTCGATGCTGGGCTTGGGTATCCTGAAGACTTTGAAGGAAAAGATCCAGAAGGAAAATATGCATTAATCCAACGTGGCGAATTGGCTTTTACGGATAAAGCGTTAAATGCACAAGCTGCCGGTGCTGCTGGCGTTATTATTTATAATAATACGGATGGGATTATCAGGATGGCTACCTCCGCTGAGATCACCATTCCGCAGTTATTTATGTTAAAAAGTGATGGCGATAAACTTGCAGCAGCATTAGCAGAAGAGAAGCCAGTGAATATCGTATTTTCCGGTGAAACGACCACGATTGACAACCCGGACGCTGGGAAAATGAGTGCATTCACTTCTTGGGGGCTTACGCCAAATCTTGACTTCAAGCCAGAAATAACCGCCCCGGGAGGGCAAATCTATTCTACATTAAACGATAATCAATACGGTTTAATGAGCGGAACATCGATGGCTGCACCGCATGTAGCTGGAGGTGGGGCGCTAGTTTTACAGCGTGTCGATGAGGAGTTTGGTTATGAGCAGGCAGACCGGATTCAGTTTGCCAAAAACGTCATAATGAATACGGCAGACCAAATACAGTTTGAAGAGGAACCAGTTTCTCCACGGCGTCAAGGCTCCGGTATCATGCAGCTTCATGCAGCACTAACTACGCCAGTTGTAGTTACAGAATCGAAAACAAAGGAAGCAAAAGTTGCACTAAAAGAGATTTCTGAGAACCGGGTTTCTTTTGAATTAACTGCAGAAAATTTCCAAGATACGGCTGTGAGTTATGATGTAACAGCAACTGCTCAAACGGATACAGCTGCAAATAGCAATGAAAATTTCGTTACGGCACCAAATCTTTTACCGTCTAACGATCTAGGAGACATTGTAACAATTAATGGGAAAGAACAGGCAACGATAGAAGTGCCTGCAAATGGGAAGACTACCTTTACCGTAACCGTTGATGTAAGCTCTGTTGATAACCAATTATCGGAAGTATTTACAAGTGGGTACTGGTTAGAAGGGTTTGTTAGGTTAACAGATCGAACAGACTCACATCCACAGTTAACTGTTCCTTATGTAGGCTTTAAAGGGAAATGGGACAAAGCATCGATTTTTGATCAACCAGTATGGGAAGAGGATTCATTTTATGGTATGACAGGGGTGGTCACTTCTACCGGTAAAGATGAAAATGGAGACATGCAGTATAACTATTTAGGAGAAGATTTAGCCACTGGAGAGATCGATCCTGAAAAAATTGCCTTTTCTCCGAATGATGATGGCATAAAAGATGATGCTCTGCCAATATTGTCATTTTTAAGAAATGCAAAAGAAGCGCGGTTTACCGTACTAGATGAACAAGGGAAAAAAATTCGTACCATCCGTTTAGAGTCAGGAATTAGAAAAGATTATTATGATTCCGGAAATGGAACCTATTATTCTATTTCTTCCGACAGAGTTTGGGATGGCAAGATTAAAGGAAAACCTGCTCCAGAAGGAAACTATTATTTACAGGCAGAAGCAAAAATCGATTATAAAGGCGCAGAATGGCAAACGTTGCAACTCCCAATAATTTTGGATACAACAGCTCCCAAAGTAGAAGCAACGTATAGCTTTGATGATGAAAAGCTTACGGTTTCAGCACAAGATGCTAAAAAAGGAAGTGGTGTTGCTTCTTGGGAGGTTTTTGTAAATAAGGAGCCTGTGCTGGAAGAGCCTTATGTGAATGGCGAAAAAGAGCATCCTTTATCGGATATAGATCCTGACGCAACGATAACGGTACGAGTACAGGATTATGCAGGAAATGAAACAGAGGTCAAAGCAGAGATGCAGGAGCCAGATAAAACTGCACCTGATTTACGCTTAATTACTCCAGAGAATCTAGGAGTGGATAATCAGCGAGAAGTTGTTTTCTCTGGTTATGTAACGGATAAATCTGGTGTGAAAGAAGTAACTATAGATGGCAAAAAAGCAACACTGGAGTTTAATAAAGAAAACAAACGCTATGAATTTTCCTTATCTGTTAAGCACAAAAAGGACGGATACTATTTCAAACATATGAAAGCAGTGGACAATCTTGGGAATGAAACGGAAATAGGACGCCGTTATTTTGTCGATACGAAGGAAGCAAAATTAAATATTAAAGGGAAAAAGAAAACAAAAGAAGATACGCTTACAGTAAAAGCGAAAGTGCGTGATAATTTTGATGATATAAACGTATTTGTTGATGGGGACCATGTTTATAAACACGAGCTTTCTGAACCTTACGGAAAAAATAGCTTCAACGAGCAAATAGAAGTAGAACTTGAATTAGAAGACGGAAAAAATGAATTTGAGTTTAAAGTCGTTGATTTAGCAGGGCATGAAACAGTTAAAACATATACTGTCACGAAACATGAGGATAGCAAAGAAGATGAAGGTGAAGAAGGGAATGAATTTGAGAATTTCTTCTCCTATCTGTTTTCAAAACTATGGATCATGTTCGGTAAGCTGTGGACGGTGTTTGGTTAAATGATATGGTGAGGACTCGGTGCTCTTTGGAGAGCCGGGTCTTTTTGATTTTATAGGAACCTATAAAATTAGGTGCTTGCGGCGTCATGGTTTGTATAAGAAAACATTCTCGGTCAAATAAACTGCCTTCGTTATGTGAAAAAATGATAGATGAAATTTATAAAACGATTTTTCTATTTGGAGATTGCAATGGATGATGCTTTTATTTGTATATTAATTGCGAAAAGTAGTAATTTATCGCAGGTTAACTGGCTATAAGATCCCGAATTCAAGAATTCGAGGAAAAGACGAGAATTATAAGTGGGTGATCAACAGCAGTAAAAGTCCGATTCATTCAACTAACAATCCATGGGGGATGAAGAAAACCCCACGGGAAGTCTCATTGTATAAAGTTTTAGCTAATCTTATATATGAAAAGGGAGAGAATGCATTTATGGAATTGGGGAATATATATTTGCAGGTAATTAAACGAAGGTTTGCGCAAATAAAGGAACAGGGAGATGGCACTTTTGAGCAGCTGGATGAAACAGATATACATTGGACATTTAATGAGGCTTCCAATAGTATTGCAGTAATTGTTAAGCATATGAGAGGCAATATGCTGTCAAGGTGGACAAACTTTTTAACGACGGATGGAGAAAAAAGTAATCGCCATCGTGATCAGGAATTTATAAATACGATTCAATCGAAACAAGAATTGCTTACTGTATGGAACGAGGGTTGGTCCGTGTTATTTGACGCATTGGAGCAAATATCAGCAGAAGATTTGCGAAAACATGTAAAGATACGAGAGCAGCCAATTCTGGTGCTAGAAGCTGTTGAAAGACAGCTTGCTCATTATGCTTCGCATGTTGGACAAATTGTATATATTGGGAAACAGCTGAAAGGTAACGAGTGGAAAAGCTTAAGCATTCCTAAAGGGAATTCAGCAGAATATTTACAGCAAATGAAGCAAAGATACGGTAAATAGTTGCTTTTAGTCTCTTTGAGAGGAAAAATTTACAGAATCAATCCGCTATTATTTTACCTGTAACTGGCAGTAACCCTTCCCTTCCACCTACGATGCGAAATCAGCAAAAAAGTAGAGAAAATCCAATCGCAAGTCAAATGCCTCATTTTGTCAGTGGTCTTTGAGTAAACCCATGTGGAAACTAATAATCAGTGGGAACAAAATATTCCACTGATTGAAGCTTCATTGGATAAATCGACCCCAAACAGGTTTAACCTATGCATAAAACAGGAATAGCAAAGAATACCGTTTATTTCATATAGCTGTGCATTTTGTATGATGAGGATGATAGAAAACGAGACTAAGCTATTTTAACACAATGGTAGCTTGTACAATAATCGTACAATGTACCAGCATTTTACAAGTAAGCATAATGGTAGGTTAATTTGATTTGAAAAGGGAGATCCGGTTTCATGGAGGAAAGAACGACACTAAAAAAATCTTTAAAGGCGCATTGGGTTTGGGCAATTGCTTTAGGTTCATCGATTGGTTGGGGGGCTTTTGTTCAACCTACAACATGGATGGCAACAGCAGGGCCTATGGGAGTTATTATTGGCTTAGCAATTGGTGCATTATTAATGATGGTAATTGCTGTGAGCTACGGGTTTTTAATTAAGAGTTTTCCAGTAACAGGTGGAGAATTTGCTTATGCATTTATTAGCTTGGGGCGCAAGCATGCATTTATTAGTGGTTGGTTTTTAACATTAGGATATATATGTATTGTTGCGTTAAATGCATCTGCTTTTGCTTTAATGCTTAAATTTGTTTTTCCTACACTTATTGAAAACTTCCCGCTCTATCAAATTGCTGGCTGGGATGTGTATGGAATGGAAATAATTATCGCATCCATCGCTTTAGGAGCATTTGGTTACTTTAATATCCGAGGAACAGGAATATCCGGACGTATGCAATTTATTTTTTGTAGCGTAATGATTGGAAGTATATTAATTATTACATGGATGGTCGGTGCTCAACCAGGGTCTGGTCTTGCAAATGTACAACCATATTTTCCATCCGACACGACTGCTTGGGCAGCGATTATCTCGATTGTAGCAATTGCTCCTTGGGCTTATGTCGGTTTTGATAATGTACCGCAAGCAGCTGAAGAATTTCATTTTTCTTCCAAAAAAGCATTTTCCTTAATTATTCTAGCAATCTTTTTTGCAGCAGTTTTATACAGCCTTATGATTTTAGCCACTGCTATGACACAGCCGTGGGAAGGTTTAGTAGCTGAAAGCAACGTATGGGGAGCAGGTGCCGCGATACAAGAATTACTCGGTACAATCGGTTTAGCACTTTTAGTAACTGCATTGACCATGGGTGTATTTACAGGGTTAAACGGTTTTATTATTTCTTCCAGTCGCTTATTATTTGCGATGTCACGAGCAAAGATATTGCCAGTATCATTTTCAAAACTTCATCCTAAATATAAAACCCCTTATATTGGGATCTTTTTTACGGTCGTTATATCTGCGTTTGCACCATGGTTCGGCAGAGAAGCATTATTATGGGTAGTAGACATGTCTTCTGTTGGTGTAACCATTGCTTATTTTTATACATGTTATACAGCATTTACGTTGTTTAAAACAAAAAAAACAGCT